>CAZXVG010000008.1:0-16375 GCA_964644205.1 uncultured Dehalococcoidales bacterium
TCAGTCTGAGCTCGTTGGCGAGCACCTTACCGGCGCTGATGTCGTCGCCGTAGGTGAAGCCGCCGGGGACAACCAGTATCTGGTAGCCGAAGAGCTTCTCTTCTCGGCGGATGAGCTGGTTAACATGAACCAGGGAGGTGGCCGCGCCCGCCTGCTGGAAGGCGTAGGCCGTCTCCTGGTCGCAGTTCGTTCCTGGGGCGCGCAGTATCAGGGTCTTTACCATGTTACTTCACCACCTGAGCGGCTTCTGCCACGTCTCCTTGAGCTTTTGAATCGGCTCGACCAGAACCTTGTGGCCGGCTAGTCCGTATATCTCCAGCCTTTCGGAATCGGTGACCTGACCGATAGCCGCTATTCTTACCCCCCTCATCACCTCGGTGAACTCCGTTTCCTGCTCCGGGGCCACCTCCACCAGAAAGCGGCTGTTCGACTCCGAGAACAGGATGGTATCGTCGTGGCCTATCGGCTCGCCCAGGGGCACCGAATTCAGGTGCACCAGCGCCCCCAGCCCCCCGGCGAAGGCCATCTCGCTTACGGCCACGCCCAGCCCGCCCTCACTCAGGTCGTGGCAGGCCCTGACCAGCCCCCTTTTGGTGGCCAGGCTGAGCCGTTCCATGGCTCGTTTTGCCGGCTCGGGGTTCACCCTGGGGATACTGTTACCCGTAAAGCCGTTAATCCTGAGATACTCCGAGCCGCCGAGCTCGTCATGGGTTAGGCCCACGATATAGATGAGGTCGTCGGGCTTTTTAAAGTCCATGGACACCGCCCGGCTCACGTCGTCCATGATGCCTATGGCCGAGATGAGCAGGGTGTGGGGGATAGAGATGACCCGGCCCTGGTACTCAAACTCGTTATACAGGCTGTCCTTACCGGAGATGAACGGGGTCTGGTAGATGCGCGCCATGTCGTAGCAGGCCTGGGCGGCCCGCACCAGGGCGCCCAGTATCTCCGGCTCCCGGACGTCACCCCAGCAGAAGTTATCGAGCAGGGCTACCCGCTCTAGGTCGCCGCCGACGGCGATAATCTGCCTCAGGGCTTCGTCAATCGCCGAGGCGGCCATCCAGTAGGGGTCTATCTCCCCGTACCTCGGGTTAATGCCGCAGGCCACGATGGCCCCCCTCTCCGAACCTAACACCGGCCTGATAATGGCGGCGTCGCCGGGGCCGTCGTTGTCTCTACCCACCAGGGGCTTGAGGACGCTGGCGCCCTGCACCTCGTGGTCGTACTGGCGGATGACCCACTCCTTAGAGCACACGTTCCACGAGCCGAGGATGCCGAGCAGGGCCTCGCCCAGGTCTTCGGGGCAGGCGAAATCGGGCTCGGGGTGGCGGGGCGGCGTCCAGGAAGCCTGACGGCTCACCTGCGGGATGCCGTGGTGTAAAAAATCCATGTCGAGGTCACCCACCTGGTTTCCCTGATAGAAGAGCTTCAATCGCTTATCATTGGTAAACTCGCCGATAACCACCGCCTCGACATCCTGACTGGCGAAGAGTGCGAGGAGCTCGCCGGCCTTCTCCGGCGGCACCGCGAGCACCATGCGCTCCTGGGACTCGGATATCCATATCTCGGTGTAGGAGAGGCCGGCGTACTTCAGGGGTACCCGGTCCAGGTAGACCCTGACCCCGGTATCGGCCCCCATCTCGCCCACCGCCGAGGAGAGCCCCCCGCCCCCGCAGTCGGTTACCCGGGAGTAGAGACGGCGGTCGCGGGCCTCGAGCAGGCTGTCGATAACCTTCTTCTCCACGATGGGGTTGCCAATCTGAACCGCACTGAAAGAGGCGCTGCTTGATTCCTCGGTGAGCTGCTCTGAGGCGAAGGTGACGCCGTGTATCCCGTCGCGGCCGGTTCTGCCCCCGACCAGCACCACCAGGTCACCGGGGCGCTGCATGCCTCTGGGGGCGAGCTCCTTGGGCATTACCCCCAGGGTGCCGCAGAAGACGAGGGGATTAGCCACATAGCGCTCATCGAAGAGGACGGCGCCGTTAAGGGTGGGTATCCCCAGGCGGTTACCGTAGTCGGCGACCCCGGCCCGCACCCCCTTGAAGATGCGCCGCGGGTGCAGCACCCCCTTGGGTAGCTCCTGGTGGGGGAGGTCGGGGGGGGCAAAGCAGAAGACATCGGTGTTCAGTATCGGCCTGGCACCCAGTCCGGTGCCCAGCGGGTCGCGCACCACGCCCCCGATGCCGGTGGCGGCCCCCCCGTAGGGCTCAATGGCCGAGGGGTGATTGTGGGTCTCCACCTTGAAGCACAGCGCCTGCTCGCCGTCGAAATCAATCGCCCCGGCGTTATCGCTGAAGACCGAGAGGCACCACGGTTTATTAAGCTCCTCGGTTACCTTCATGATGGTATTCTTAATCAGGTTGTCGGTGACCTCGCCGTCCAGACTGATGCGGGCCTTGAAGGTCTTGTGGACGCAGTGTTCCGACCAGGTCTGGGCCAGCGTCTCCAGCTCGACATCAGTGGGGCGGCGTCCCAGCCCCCGGAAGTAGGCGCTAATCGCCCTGAGCTCGTCTTCGCTGAAGGAGAACTGCTCCCCGGCCTCCCCTATCTCCACCTCCTTCAGGCTGAACTGGTACTGGGGGGTCTCCGGGAAGCCCAGCGGCTCCTCGGTGACCACGTGCTGGATGATGGGGTTTACCAGCAGCTTATCGCAGATGGTGGCTAGCTGCGACTCGTCCAGCTCGCCCTGGATAAGGTATC
This sequence comes from uncultured Dehalococcoidales bacterium, assembly GCA_964644205.1. Classification (GTDB taxonomy): domain Bacteria; phylum Chloroflexota; class Dehalococcoidia; order Dehalococcoidales; family UBA5760; genus UBA5760. Next base: position 2,701 of record CAZXVG010000008.1, read on the forward strand.
TCCGGGCGGTCTTAATCGCTCTGACCTCGCTTATCCCCAGGTCGGCGAGCGCCTTGGTAATAGTGGCCTCGACCGGGTCGGTGACCCCGGCGTTGTAGGCTACCTCGATGCTGTGACCGTTACCGGCTTCGTCCCGGCAGTAGCGGCCCGGCTCATCATACCGGTACTCCTGGGTTACCGGGTCTGCCAGGAGACGGCGGCAGATAAGCTCCAGCGTGTCGGCGCTTAAACCGGCGTCCAGCCAGTAGATATCGACCACGCGCACCCCGGACACCGAGCCGATGCCCAAGTCATGGATGTCGCGCGCCAGGCTCAACCCCCTGGCGTCGGTCATCTCCTCTTTTAAGAAGACTTCGATTCTATGCATTACCTCGCCTGCCTTTTAAGAAGACTTCGATTCTATGCATTACTTCAGTTGCTCTTTCAAGAAGACTTCGATTCTATGCGCTACCTCGCCTGCCTTTTAAGAAGACTTCGATTCTATGCATTACCTCGCCTGCCTTTTAAGAAGACCTCGATTCTATGCACTACCTCGCCTGCCTTTTAAGAGTGCTTCGGGTTCTATGTATTACTCCGACTTGCGGGGTGGGTTCCCGGGTAAAAGCATAAGAGGGGGTTCCTGCCCCCTCTCTGTTTGTTTTCTCTCTGCCTGATGGTAGGTCATGCTATGAGCCTAATAACTCGCTTACTGCGGCGTTTATCTCTTGCCCCTCGGCTCTCCCCTTAAACTTGGCGATAAGCTGAGGCATGACCTTTCCCTTGTCGCGGGGCCCCTGGGCCCCCACCTCGGCGATAAGCCGGCGGGCCTCGGCCATGATTTCCTCCCGGGTCGCCGCCGCCGGCAGGTATTCCTGAAGTATGGCTAGCTCGGCTTCTTCGCGGGCTACCAGGTCGGGGCGGTTTCCCTGCTTGAAGGCCTCGATGCTCTCCTGGCGCTGTTTGGCCTCCTTAGCGATAACCCCGAGGATGTCGCTGTCTTCCAGGGCGGCGCGCCGGGCAATCTCGGCGTTCTTGATAGCCGATAGGGTCAGCCGGATAACCGAGCGTCTGATATCGTCCCGGGCCCTTATCGCCTGCTTTAGCTCGGCCTCCAGTTTCTCTTTTAGCCCCGGTTTTTTGTTGGTCCCTGGCTCGATAGTCCCGTCCCCCCCTATAAAAATAATGCCAAGACCTGAGGGCGAACTTACCTCAGTCTCCCGGATTGAACTAACTGCGTGACGACCTGGCGGACTTACGTCTTTTGGCGGCTCTCTTCCGTTTGCGTCTTACGCTGGGCTTCTCATAGTGTTCGTGGCGACGCACCTCGGATAGAATGCCATCCTGCTGCACCTTCTTGTTGAACCGTTTGAGCAGACTGTCAAAGTTCTCATTGCTGCCGGCGACTACATGAGCCACATGACATCACTCCTTTAGACCCTGGGTAGGGCGTTTAATAAAATATGAAAGACCTTCCCTTAAGTCCGCTTGGCTCTTCTCTGGAGAGGCGGGGTAGCAGACTGGGCTTAAGAAGAACACCCCCATTTTAATGGGCGCTTGATACCTTGTCAAGGAGCGCCGGGCAGATTGCGGGCCCTCCGGCTTCCCCGCCGGGGAGCCCCACCCGGGCAGCCGCTTCTTTTTAATATCTCCCGGGCGGCGACGACACCCGAAGCCGAGGCCTGCACCAGCCCGCGGCTGACCCCGGCGCCGTCACCGGCGGCGAACATATTAGCGACCTCGGTCTCCAGGCTGGGGCTGAGGTGAGGCCGGCAGGAGTAGAACTTGACCTCGACGCCGTAGAGCAGGGTATGCCGGTCGGCCACGCCCGGGGCCAGCTTGTCCAGTGCCTGGAGCATCTCTATGATTCCGGTAAGGTGGCGGTAGGGGATGACGAAGCTGAGGTCGCCCGGGGTCGCCTCTCTCAGGGTGGGCTTCACGATGCCGCGCTCAATGCGGGCCGGGGTGGAGCGGTGACCCTCCATGAGGTCGCCCAGCCGCTGTATCAGCACCCCGCCGCTTAGGATGTTGGCCAGGCGGGCGATATACTTGCCGTAGGCGATGGGTTCCCGGAACGGCTCGGTGAAGTTGGTGCTTACCAGGAGGGCGAAGTTGGTGTTCTGGCTCTTGGAGTTTGCGTAGCTGTGCCCGTTAACCGTGATTATGGGGTCGCTGCCGCCGCTGGTTTCCATGGTGACCTCACCGGCGGGGCACATGCAGAAGGTCCTGATTCGGTCGTCGAAGCTCTTGGAGAGGTACTCCAGCTTCGCCTCGTAGAGCACGTCGGTGAGCTCCGCAGTCACGGCCACCGGTACCTCGACCCTGATGCCGACATCCACCGGGTTGCGGTTCAGGGTCAGCCCGAGATGCCTGGCTTCGGTGGCCAGCCAGTCGGCGCCTTCCCGGCCGGGAGCCAGAATCAGGTAGTCGCAGTCGAGTCTCTCCCCGGTCTCGGTCTCGATGCCCCTCACCCTGCCCCCGTCGACGATGATGCTCCTGGCGGCGGTCTCAAGCCCCAGTTCCAGGCGTGAAATCAGGTGGTTACGCATCGCCTTGAGTATCGAACGGCAGCGCTCGGTGCCCAGGTGACGCAGCGGCACCGGTATCAGGCGCAGACCGGCCAGGGAGGCACGGCGGCTGAGCTCGTCGATTCGGTCACCCACCCCGTAGAGCCTGTCGGGGGCGCCGAACCTGAGATAGAGCTCGCCGACGTAGCTAACCAGGGACTCGGTCTCTCTTACCCCCAGGTAGTCCTTGAGCCGCCCGCCGACCTCGGGGGTCAGGGTGAGCTTGCCGTCGCTGTAGGCCCCGGCACCGCCCAGGCCGCATACCAGATTGGTGCGCTCATCAATATCCTTGCCCTTCTCCACGAGCAGCACCCTGAGCCCAGCTGCCCGGGTTAGCTCTAAAGCGGCAAAGATACCGGCGGGCCCCCCGCCGACGATGATGACGTCGTATTTTCCAGCCATTTTATCCCAGCAGTGTCATTGTATTATCCCTGGCTTTACCCGTCAAGGAACGTTTTAATAGAATCTTAACGCTGCTTTTAGGGACATTTAATGACAGTAGTCTAGCATATTAAACATGGTAAGGTATGGTTGGCTTGCCATTTGGCGAAAAATATGATACCATTTGGGTATTGAAGTCTGCCACGGGGAGGTTATAATTTAGCCATGAGCATTAGCAACCGGGGTGATCTGGGTGAGATACTGAGGCAGCAACGGGTTATGATGTCGCTGACGCTGGGCGAGCTGGCGGACAAGTCAGGAGTCTCGGCGTCGCATCTGGGTCGTATAGAGCGGGGGGAACGCTTCCCCTCGGGCCGCATTCTGCGGCGTCTGGCCAAGCCTCTGAGCTTCGAGGAGAACGAGCTGTTTTCCCTGGCCGGTTACCTCTCCCCCGCCCCTGCCAGCGTAGCTGAAGAGAGTCCGGCCTATGCCGGCCGGCGGCTCGACCCTTACGTTGCCCGGATGTTAGCCCAGGAGCCGGTGGACGTCCAGCGCGCCGTAATCGGTATCCTGAGCATCTTGAAGAGCCTGGCCGGCAGCATGGCTGAAAAGTAAGACAGGTAGTCGCTCCGAGCTAGCTGTAGACGGCGATGACTACCGCTTCCTTCGGGTTGTGCTCGTCAAAGAAGACGACGGCTACCTTCCGGCCCAGGGCCATCTCGGCGGCGGGCAGATTTCTGGCTACGGTGATATCCTCGAGATAGGCCTTGTAGCTGCCGGTGAGCTGAACCGTGGCTTCGTAGTCAGTGGCGTTAAAACTCTTCAGTACCGCTTTTCTTAACCTCATAGCTGGCTCCTCGTTGCTAGATTAGACTGCGCCCAGTGACAACCGTGCCTGGTATTCCCCGCGCAGGGGGTTGTAGACCAGGGCAAGCCCCAGCACCCGCCTTTTCTCGCTTTCGAACCCTACCCGTGCGTCGCTTAAGTCGATAACGTCGTAGAGCTGCTGGCCGCAGTTGGGGGGTATCCGAAGCGTGCCGCTAGCGGCCTCTATCTCCGCCTGTCTGAGATAGGCCCCGGCCAGCTGCTCGGCCTGGGAGACGCTGCCTATGTTCCCGTCCTCAAGGCGCTTCAGCCGGTCGTAGAGCCGGTCTACCTCTGACCAGGAGAAGGAATCGCTGATGATGGCCTCCTCGCTTACCGGGTCATAGCCCTCCACCTGTACCCGACTGTAATCCCAGGCGCCTTTCTGATATCTCCCCTCTATGATGGCGTGCTCCGGGCCGTAGGCGTAGACGGAGCTATCGTCGGCGACCGGATTCACCAGGTAGGCCTTGGCGCCCTCGATGAAGATGACGTCGGGGACGAAGGAGAGCAGCCGCCTCACCACCGCGTCCCCCTGGCTTCCGGGGTTGATAACGAATTCGGGATAGTAGCTATCCAGAACCGGGGACTGAGATTTGACCGTAAGCTCAAGGCCGCACCTTGCCAGCACGAAGGTCAGGATGTCCTTGACGCTCATCTGGCTGGCCGTCTTGTTCCAGCGGAGCTGGTGGCGGGCGCGCCAGTTTTTGGTCAGGTTCCAGCCGTCTCGGGCGTGCAGGATGAGACTTGCCTTGCCGTGGGCGCTGGTGTGCTCCCAGGCGGTAATCCAGTAGGCCGGACCTGAGCTAGCCTCGCTGCCCGCCGCGGTGACGTAGCCCGGACTGAACTCAAGCTGGCAACCGATATCGAGGGCGCTGAGCTCACCCTCGCCCGGGGTGGCATACTGCCCGAGGCTGTTATCCAGCTCCACAGTCAGCCGACCCTCCTCCTGCCCGGTCTCCTGCCGCACGCTCAAGAGGGCGGCGCTCAGGTCGAGGCTCTCCTCGGTGAGCTTGGCCCGCCATACCCCGCCGGGGTGCGACAGCCAGCCGTAGCTCCCGTGATGGGCGATGGCCAGCCCGTACTCGCAGGACAGGTCAAAGGGCACCGGCTCGCGCCATAGGTTATCACCGAACTTGGTGTCGGCGACCGAGTGTGACCAGAAGGGGCGCGCGTAGGCTTCGGTGCCGCCGAACTTCTCCACGAAGAAGCAGCGGTAGGTGTCGGGCCTAGCCATGAACGCCTGGCGGTACTCGAACTTGCCGTCGGCGGGGGCCCGGGCAAACTCCTTTAGCTCCGACCAGGTGCCCGCGGCTACTTCCTGACCGTCGCCGTAGATAAGCGAGTAGAGCTTGAAGTTGCCCTCCGTGTCCTGGCCGGTGACGAAGAGATTGAAGTCACCATCATATTCGGCGGCCACCCCCGATAGCTCGCCGCTGGTCTTGTCCCAGGCGACCTTGTCCTGCCAGATGCCGTTCCGGCGCTGCTTGGCGTAGAGGGTGTCCTGGTCGGCAAAGAAGAGGCCGATATCACCGTTGGGCCGGTAGCTTACGGCAATGCCGTTGATGGCCGTGGTCGGGGAGTAGTCGATTAGCTGGGGAGCCCCCCAGCTAAGGCCGCAGTCGCTGCTCTTTAGCTGGTAGATGCTACGGTCGCTCTTTATCCAGAAGATGGAGACCTCGACCCCCAGCGAGCCGGCGGCGATGATGACGGCGTTATACTGGCCAGGGTACGTCCACTGGCTGAAGTCCGCTTCGGGGCCGGGGTCGGCTACCCTCTGGCGGTAGAGCTTTCTACCGTCGGCGGGGGGACTGATGCGCACCCTGACTAGGGAGCCGTCCTCGGGCATGGCTAGGGCGTGGAAGTAGTCGGGCTCGCTGCTGGTGTACAAGCGCGTCCATTTCAGCCTGACGATGCCGGCTACCCTGTTTCTGGCGGTGGCCTTGACATAGGGGGTGCGGCTGGCTTCCTTCTGGGCCGCGAGCAGCGTCGACGATAGCTCTCTCAAGGCGTGCCTCCTTTCAGTCCCCGACCTGTCCGGCAGTCCAGGGCGTTCCCCAGAAGATATGCCCCAGCAGGAGGCCGATGCCCGTGCTTACCGCCAGCCACAAAAGCGGGTGATTGTGGTAGGAGTCCCGGATGATATACGTCCAGGGACGACCCCCCACCCTCGACCACATCTTTTTATAAAGATCCTGTAACCAGTCTTGCTTCATGATTTTATAAATGCCTTCTAACCAATTCTGCACTCGAAGTCCTTGTGAAGACTCCGTTAGCCAGTCTTGCTTCATGTTACTTCTCTTTTAGTCGCTGGTAGGCCCTCTCGCCGAAGTATTCTACGGTGACCGCGGTAACCAGTCCGGCCAGCAGCGGCGGTATCTCGGCCCCGGTCACCACGCAGATGCCGTAGATTATAAAGCCCCAGACAATGATGAACGGCCTGACGGCGCTCTTTATGAGCTCTATCCAGTCGTTTAGCTCCACCTTCGGTATCCTTTCTTAAGCGGTGTTACGGCTATCCCTTAAACAGTTGCTGGCTTCTCACCCTCTGGCGGCGGCCCAGTTGCCTTAGCCTCTCCCGGAAGATTACCAGCCTCTCGTTACCCCAGGTGCGGTATTCCTCGCTGGCCGCCTTTCCCCCCACATTTACCTTGTTTACCGTGGCGGCGGCCAGGCTGACGGCTGCGTAGCTGCAGGCCCCGATAGCCACCAGGTCATGGTACTTGGTGGGCAGGGTGGAGCCGGCGGCGTCGATGGTATGGGGTACCCCGTAGTAGACGGCACACTGGGAGCCGTCCGGCTCGGGGCCGCTTATTATGGCTAGGTTATTCCCCCAGACGGAAAAGCGCTGGTAGCTGGCGACCGCCTCAGCCAGAGAATCGTTACCTGCCTTGAGCGCCGCCTCTGACTGGGCTAAAGCCTGTTCCAGCTCGGTGGCACGGGCACTGGCGCTGGCCAGCGCTTCGTCCTGCCGGGCCAGTCGCCTCTCCAGCTCGGAGATTCGGGCTGCCTCGTCTTCCGGCGCCTCTCCCTCGGGAGCAGGGTCTTGACTTTGCTTCACTTCTTCATCGGTCAATGCTGCTTCTCCTTTGGGTTAATCCTCAACACCCTCAGCCGGCGCTTCCTCAGCTCTCCCTCTCGCTCTCGCTCCGGCTGGAGCGGGTATTAAGCTCCTTGTTCATTCTGAGAATGGTCTCTCTTTCCTTGAGCCACTGACTGAATTCCATCTCGGGGTCTTTAACCCCGACCTCGTCCATGGCCCGTCTCCGGGAGTGAACCCCGTTCTGAATCAGTATCTGCTCGTTACTTATCAGCCGCTCCATGTCCTGGGGCAGTACCGGCCCCCAGACTATCCGCAGGTGGTTATCGCCGAAGCGCTGGTTTCGGTATTTCTCTAATAGCTTAAGGATGATGCGGTTACGCTGGTTGTAGGCGGCGGCCCGGATAAGGCGCTTCCGTTTCACCTTCTGCAGCAGGGGCTGGAGCTCGAGCTCAAGGGCGACCCCGGAGAGGTTACGCTCGGTGCCGCCGAAGGCGGAGCGCGGTGATTCCGAGACGTCGTGCAGAATGCGGTAGAGCAGGTTTACATAATTTATGTGGAGGTTGACGCCGCCGCCCTGCAGCAGGTCGAGGAGGTAGGCTCTGGCGTCCTCGGGGATGTTCCACACCGCCCCCGGTCTCACGGCAATGTCCTCGGACTCCTCTACGTTCTCCAGCACGGCAATCGGGTTGCCGGAGAGCTCCAGTATCTTGGCGAGCTGGCTCATGGCCCGATTGAGCTCCCGCTGGGGCAGCATCAACTGGCCTAAATCCGATGTCCCCCAGAACTTCTTGGGCTCTCTCAGGTTGGGGTAGATGACGAAAGGGATGAAGCCGTAGGGGTTGGCCTTCTGCTCCACCAGGGCGCCGTCCACCCAGAGCTCGAAGTCCCGGTCGGTCCACACCTCGACGACGCTGGCGGTTTTAGCCTTCTTCGGGTTTGTGTGGTACAGGATTTCCGCTTCCTCGGCGCTCAGGCTGTACCTGGAGGCCACCCGCCACACCCGTGAGGTATCGTCGCCCAGCCACCAGGCATAGATGCCCTGGACGTCGGGGGCGGTGACCCTGACCCTTTTCGCCTCCGCGTCCCAGATAACCTTGAAGCAGCCGTCGCCGAGGATGGCGCAGTCAATCTCGGTCTCGAAATCAAGCTGGGCTAGGTTGTTGTCCTCATACACCTGGTTCAGGGCCTGCTCGGCTCTCTGGGCGCTGGCCCTGGCCTCGGCGGAGTCGCTAACCGGGTCGACGGCCAGGGTAACCCCGCTCATGAGGTACGAGGTAATCTTGTCGATGATTACCTTGGCGTAGTTAAAGGTAAGACGCGTCTCGCCCCAGCGGGCGTGGCCTTCCCAGTGCCGCCCGTGGTAGAAGTCGAGTAGCTCCCTATAGCCCCGGAGGCGGTCGGTATCACGCTGGTTTAGCTGCGTTGGTGTCAAGCCTTCATTCATGTTTTGACCCCTTTAGTGCTCTCTGTATGGTGCGCTGGCTTACGCCGAAGGTCGCCGCCAGCTCTTCTATTTCCTTACCTTCGCTGTAGAGCCTCAGTATCTCCTGGTTACGCAGCCGCTTGACGAAGTGCTGTTTCCCTCCGGGCTCGTCGTAGATGCAGCGGGTGAAGGGGCAGCTGAGGCAGGAACTGGCGAACTCGCAGCCCTCATCCTGATAGTGGCAGTACTCGGGCGGTAAATCCGGGTCGTGGTAGGGGCTCTCGGGGAGGTAACCATCTACCTGGCTAGCAGTCTCTAACTCCATAACTCGTCCGTCCTTGAATGCTCAATTCCAGTCCTAGCTATCTTCCGGGTAGCGGTTGGTGCTATGCCCAGATTAGCACAAATGTTCTAATAGGGTCAATATCCTGTTGTCGTATTTTTGCCCGGTTAGCTCTAAGGCGGCGGGCTTGACAAGTCGGGCGGTTCGAGTTATTATTGTTTTAATAAAGTAATACTTAGCGGCGGGACACCGATGGCAGCTTTAGACGATTACTATAATGCGATTGAGGCTGGTCGCCGGCTTAAGATTCATCCCGAGACGGTGAAGAGGCTGTGCCGGCAGGGTGACCTGCCCGCCGTGAAGCTGCATAACACCTGGCTGATTAAGCGGGATATTCTGGACAACTTCGCGGCCACCTATGTGCCCCGGCGCGGGGCCCCCCGCCGGCTGCTGAAGTAAACTAAAGAGGAGTCCTTAAAGAAGGTTGGGTAAGCAAATGAAGATTATTCGTACGCTGCGTATCCTGGTACTGGCTCTGGTTCTGTCATTACCGGTAACGCTCGGGCCGGCGGTGCCGGCTCTGGCTCTGCCCGAGATTAGCCTTACGCCCACCTCTGGTTCTGTGGGTACCGAGGTTACCGTGAGCGGCACCGGCTTCGAGTCCTTTGCCGGTACCGAGATAAGCATCTTCTTTGACAACGAAGAGATTGCCGCCAGCCCGCTCTCGGTGCCCGGGGACGGCACCTTCACCGTCAGCTTCGAGGTCCCGGAGGATATCGAGCCGGGCACGGCCTATGTTAGGATTAGCACCGCGATTGGCGGTGAGGTGAGGAAGTCGTTTATCGTTGAGGAGTCTGAAATCGGGCTGGACACCGACGAGGGGGAGGTGGGCACTGCGGTAACCGTCGAGGGCCGGGGGTTCTATGCCGGCAGCACCGTCGACCTCTACTACTACCGGGGCGGCAGCCGGCTCAACCTGGGTGACGAGACGGTCGGGGACACGGGCGGCTTCAGCTATACCTTTTCCGTCCCCGACAGCGCCGCCGGCGAGCATAGAATCAAGGCGGAGGACGCCCTGGACAACTCGGCGGAGGCCAGCTTTGAGGTCGTGCCCGCTATCAGCTTGAGCGCGACCTCCGGGGCTATCGGCGACGAGCTCTACATAAGCGGCAGCGGCTTCGTCGGCTATAGCGACCTGGACATCTATTTCAGCAGCGTAAAGATGGCTCAGGACGAGACTAATAAGTACGGTAGCTTCGAGATTACCATCAGGGTGCCCACCATCGAGTCGGGCGCCTATGACATTAAAGCTGAGGATGACGAGGATAACGAGGCCCGGGCCTCGTTTACGGTGGCGGCCGGGGCGACCCTCAGCCCGACGGCCGGTTTTATCGGCGCCCCGGTGGCCGTTAGCGGCGTCGGCTTTAAGACGGGCTCGGTGGTCACCATTACCTTTGACGGGGAGCAGGTGGCTACTGCCGTTCCGGGCGGTAACGGCACCTTCTCGGTGAGCTTTGTAGTGCCCCCCAGCACCGGCGGTAATCACACGGTAACTGTTAGCGACGGCACCAACACCGCTACCCCCATCTTCACCGTGGAGCAGCAGGCGCCGCCGGCGCCGGTCTTACTCTCGCCGATAGACGGAGACAGGGCCGAAGCGGCGGCTGAGTTTGACTGGGAGGATGTCACTGACGACAGCGGCGTGAGCTATACCCTCCAGGTAGCCACCAAGGACAGCTTCGCCGCCTCTTATATCGTGCTGGAGAAGACCGGGCTTACCGATTCGGAGTATGAACTTACCAAGTCGGAAGAGCTTGAGCCGAGCAGCAAGGAGTCGCCGCATTACTGGCGGGTGAAGGCGGTGGATGGCGCCGCCAACGAGAGCCAGTGGTCGGAGGTGGGCTCGTTCTACGTCGGTTCCCGGTTCACCCTGCCCGAAACGGCGAAGAAGGTGCTCATCGGGCTCGGTATCGCCGGGGCCTGCTTCCTGGGCTTCTGGCTGGGACGGAGGACAGCCTATGCCAAGCGGGCGTAAGGTGCCCGGACTGTTTAATAAGGTTTAGCTAAAAAGATGCCTGGACCATTTTATGAAGGCTTGATTAAGGAGAGATTGCTTTATCGGGAATCTTTTACAAGGTGTTTGGGCTTGCTCTATAATGTTGGGAAATAGATGAGCGAGTTACGGGAGGTGGCCATATCGCGTACTAACCTAACTTCCTTGAGATTTCGGCGTTATAATAAAATGATAGTAAATACAGTGTCATAAGGAAATACAGGAGGTGAGTTTCCGGTGAAGCATACAAGGCTGTTTCGAATCTTAGCGACTTGCGTTGTCCTGTCGCTTTTGGTGGCCGTTATCCCGGCATCCCCGGCGCTGGCGGCTTATGGTTTGGAGCTGGAGAAAGACGAGGGTGAAATCGGGGAGTATATCGACTTCAATAGTACGGGGACTTCCTGGAATCCCAGCGCTCCGGCGGAGGGCGAGACCCCCAGGGTTGATGAATATGTTGATGTGTATTTCACTTCCGACGCGGTCAGCGCTGGGTACGACATTGATGATGAGGTCACCATCTACGAGCTGGTGAAGACGGAGGTTTGGATTGACTACGACGGTGAGTTCCAGGACCGTTTCCGGGTGCCCAGCGAGCTCACCGACGGTGATTCCAACGAAGATGTGCGCGGCGGTACCTATTATGTCTGCGTTACCTACGAAGGCGAAGAGGACATCAAGGCGGTGGCCGCGTTCACCGTACTGGCCGGTGAACTTACCGACTTTGGCCCCACTCACGGTCCCGTGGGCACCTCAGTGGATATCAGCGGTGAGAAATTCGGGGAGAGAGAAAACATCACCATCAAGTATGACGGCTCTGAGATAGATATCGACCAGGGTGATACCGAGACCGACAGCCGTGGTGATTTTGACTGCACCATCGTCATCCCCTCGAGCCCCGCCGGTAAACACACCGTCACCATCAGTGACGAGACCCTCACCGAGGTCGAGGAGACCTTTACCGTGGAGCCGGTGATGAGCTTCACCCCGTCCCAGGCACCGCCGGGCGCTACGGTTACCGTTACCGGCACCGGTTTCGGCGATAGAGTGGACGTGGATGTCGTCCTGGGTACGGTGACGGTGGCCAGTGGCCGGACCGATAGCGACGGCGAGTTCAGCATCAGTTTCACGGTGCCCGAAATGGAAGAGGGCACCTATGACCTGGTGGTGGAGGACGAAGACGGTAACGATGATGCGGCCGATTTCACCGTTTTGGTGGGTATCGAGATGAACGTTAGCCCGGTGACCAGCTCGGCGTCGCCCGGTTATGTCGGGCAGAGCGTTACCGTCAGCGGCACGGGCTTTAAGGCTAACTCGACGGTAACCATCACCTATACCAGCGAGCCTCAGGTGGTCGCCACGCTCACCAGCGATGCCGAGGGTGACTTTTCGGCTACCTTTAATATTCCCGCCAGCGAGGGCGGGGCGCACACCATAACCGCCAGCGACGGCACCAATTCACTCCAGTTTGCCTTCTACATGGAGCGGCAGGCCCCAGATATACCCCAGCCGCTGCTCCCTGAGATGGGGGTCAAGGCGTCATCGAAGACCTTCTTCGAATGGGAGGGTGTCGATGACCCCAGCGGAGTGACCTATGAGCTTCAGGTGGCCACCAGCGAGGATTTCACAGCAGGTTCCATGATGGTGGAGATGTTGGGGCTTACCGAATCGGAGTACACCCTGACCCCCGAGCAGGCACTTCCCTCCCGGTCTGCGGAGGAGCCATACTACTGGCGGGTACGGGCCGTGGATGGCGCCGGTAACGCCAGCGGCTGGACCCTGGGTGAGTTCTCGGTCGGCTTCGCCTTCCCGGACTGGATTATCCACCTCTGGTGGGGTTTGGGCGTCATCGGGGCTATCTTCCTGGGCTACTACCTGGGTAAACGGCGGGCTTACTACTACTAAGGCCTGAAATAAAGGGCTAACTACCTCTGGCACTGCGGGGGGAATACTGATTTGCCGCTTCCACCAGCAGTGCCAGACTCATTAGGAAGTCGTCGTGCCCCCGGCTGGGGTCGACATAGAAGTTCATGGTCTGGTTGGGGCGGTACTGGCTCCGCGCCCTCTCCAGTTCGAGCCAGAACTCCTGGCATTCCGCTGAGCCGTCGCTGCGGTACATCTTGAGCCGGCCGGAGTTAACGGCGGCCAGCAGCCTGAAGCCGAGCTGCGATTTTGACTGGGCGCTGAAGGTGTAGGGGACGACCCTGGAGCCCAGGGACTTTCTGAGGAAGGAGCTCACCGGCTGCCCCACCCCGGTAGCGTCAACCACCACCCGGCGGCAGCGCCAGACGTTTCTCAGGATATCGACCAGCTGCGGGTAGAGCTCGGTGTGTTTCCTCCCCGTCCACCAGAAGTGCTCCACGATGCGGATAAGGGGCCCGCTTACTATCTCGCTACACACTGAGAAGTCCAGCTCGCCGATGGTAACCACGGTGGCATCGCGGCGGGGATTAAGGGACCCAAGAACCGCTTCTTCCTCGGCCTCCCCGGCCAGGTCGATACCGGCCACGTAGACCTTACCCGGCTCGGGCTGGTGTCTTCTCTGGTGCCGTCCGCTTGTCTGGGCCCGCTGCTTGGGGTCTAGAAAGCCGCCGCCGCTGTGAATCGGCAAGAGACAGTACTGGGTGAGGAACAGGGGGTGGTTCTCCCCCAAACGACGGCGCTCGCTTTCCACGTAGGCCAGGTAATCGGGGTTATACCTGGCTACCTCCTGCCAGTCGTAGCGGAAGTGTCGTTTCTGTCCGTCCTTTCTCTCCAGCTCCAGGTTGGTCTGTTTCACCTCCTCGAGCAGGGTAGCGTCGTCCCAGGTGGTGCCGTAGTGGACGGTGGTCACGTTGGTGGTGGCCCCCATCGGCTTGAACTCCTTGTCGTACTTCTCTTTGGAGACGTCCTGGGACTCGTCTACCTCCAGCAGCAGGTGGGCGGTGTTGCCCACCACGTTGGCCTTGTCGTCCGCCGAGAGGAAGACGGCCCGGGCGTTACCCAGCCTGATGATGTAGCCTAGTTCCGCTACCCAGATGCCCCCGAAGCCGGCGTCGTTGAGCCGGTCCTTGAGGCGCATCATGGAGATAACCGTCTGCGGCTTGAA
>CAZXVG010000009.1:0-16120 GCA_964644205.1 uncultured Dehalococcoidales bacterium
TTATGGCTTCCTTGAGCTTTTCTATGCCGGCGCTGTCCTGGGTGCCGAAGCCTTCGTCGATGACCAGGGTGGGCAGCGGCGCCCCGGCCCGCCTCGCCAGCAGCTTGGACAGGGCGATGCGAATGGCGAAGTTGATGCGGAAGGCTTCCCCGCCGCTATACATCTCGTAGTCTCTCGTCCCCAGTTCGTCGGAGATTTTTATATCCAGGGTCTCGACGACGTTACCCGCCTTGGTCTCCCGCTGCGTCTCAATCTTTAAGTGCATTCTGTTATCGGTGAGGCGGGCGAGTAGCTGGTTAGCCTCCGCCTCAATCTCGGGAAGGGCGCTCTCGATAAGCAGGGCCTGGATACCCCTCTTACCGAAGGCTTGGGCCAGGTCTTTATATATCCTCTCCTCTTTTGAGGCCTGAGAGAGTAGCTTTTCTCTCTCCCGTCTTTTTATCTCCAGCTCCCCGAGGCGTTCTAGCTTTGCCTTTATCCCCCACAGCGCCTCCTGGGCTTGCTTCTGCCGGGATACTAGAGCCTGGTGCTCGTTTTCCACCTGGGTAAAATCACTGGTCACCTGGGGCAGCCGGCCGAGCTCTTCACTTAAGGTCTTAGCCTTCTCTCCCTCCGCCTCAAGGCTCAGGCGTAGCTCTTGGGCCGCTTCCTCGGCCCTGGTGACGGCCTCCTTTTCCTGGCTAAGCCGCCCCCCGGCGTCTTCCAGCCTTCTTTTCAGACCCTCGTATTGCGCGAGCTCCTCCAGCTGCTTAAGCAGCGCATCGTGCTCTTCCGGGTCGTAGCTCAGTTTGGCTAGCTCGCTTTCGAGCTCCTGGAACGCCTGCTGCTCGGCGGGGGCGAAGTCTCTCTTGGCCATTAGCTCCTCAATCCGGGCCAGCTTCTTTCTTGCCTCGCTGAGCCGGGCGGCGGCCTCTTCGGCCTGGCTCACCCCCTGGTCGAGGACGCTTGTCCTGGCCTGGAGGGCGGCCCTATCCCGGTTCAGCCTAGCTTCAAGCTCGGCGGTGTCACTTTCTTTACGGCTGAGCTCCGTCTTCTTCCGGGTAAGCTCAGCCTGACCTGCCTTTAGCGATTCGAGCTTAGCCTGCCTCTCGGTTGTGTACTTAGCCTCGATAAGCCTGATGCCGTCTGCCTCAAGCTCGGTCTCGCAGAGCGGGCACTTGGTGCCCTTCGGGGTTTTGAGCAGGTCGAGCTTTTCCCCCAGCCCCCTTATCTCCCGTTCCAGTTGCGCGCTTAAGGACTCCAGGCGGTTTAGCTGGTCTCTCAGCTCCCGGCCGGCCTCTTTCTCCGTGGCCAGTCTGGCTTCCGGCTCAGCCAAATCCGCTAGCTGTGCCTTTACCTTCCCTAGCTCCTGCCGGAGCGAGGGTAGCTTCTGGGAGGCGGCGGTAAGCTCGCTAATCTGGCTCTGTACCACGGCGTGTTCCTGAACCAGCGCCTGTCCCGCCTGGGTGATGGTCATTTCCAGCCGGTGCTTGCGCTCGCCGAGGCTGGTAACCAGCCGCAGCTTCTGGTCGAGCTCGCTACCTAGTTTCTTGGTCTGGCTGAGCCGGGCGTAGCCCTCTTCTATGGTCGGGCGCTGGGCGATGAGTGCCTGGTACTCTTCGAGCCGCCGGCGGTGCTCGCCGGCCAGGTCGTCCCAGCGCTTAAGGTCCAGCCTCGTCCGGGCCAGGCGTTCCTCAAGCTGGGTAAGTTCCGCCTTCTTGTGTTCCAGGGCCTCCTTTTCCTGACGCAGGCTGTGGAGCCTGGTCTCCTGCTCGGCGGCCTCTTTTTCCACCGCCGTTAGCCGGCTCTGCCCGGCTTGGTATGCGGCCTGGTAGTCCGGCTTCTGGCCTAGCTCCTGGTCTATGTCCTTTAGGGCGCTCTCCAGCTGCGCCTTTCCCGTCTCCTGCTCCTTGGCCCGCTCCTTGGCCGCTTCCTCCAGCCGGTCGTAGAGGTAGAGCCCCAGGATGTCGGCCAGCACCTGCTTACGCTCCACCGGGCGCTTCACGGTGAACTCGTCGGCGCGGCCCTGAAGGAGCAGGGCGCTGTTAACGAAGGTGGTGTAGTCCATATGCAGGGTCTCGATAATCTTCTGCTGGGTCTGGGTGATACTGGTGCCGGTTAGGGGGCGAAAACCGCCGTCGCTGGCTATCTGGAACTCCAAGACGGTCTTTCCCTGCCGGGCGCCCCGTCGGGGTCGGGAGTGCTTGCGCAGCACGCGGTAGGGCTGAGCGCCGACGGCGAAGTCGAACTCCACCGCCGTCTCCGTCTCGCCGAGGTGAACGAGGTCGTCGTCGCTCTTGGCCCGGGCTTTCCCCCACAGCGCCCAGGTCATGGCGTCGATCAGGGTGGACTTACCGTTGCCGTTGGCGCCGGCGATGCAGGCGGTGTGAATCCCCGCGAAAGAAAGCGGGGGCACCCCGTCCCGGTAGCACATGAAATTGCTTAGCGCTAGCCTGATAGGAATCACGTAGTTATTTTAGCATAATTATGTATTTTAAAAGCGGTCTCGTCTGGTAATTTCCAGGCCGGCCGGGGGTGATATGCGAAAGAAGTAGCTAAAGGCGGTGCCGGGCGGCCAGCCTTAGTAGCTGCGCCGCCTTCTTCTGACTAGTGATATGATTAAGAAGAGGCCCAGCACAATCAGGAAGGGGGGTGGTTGGGCTATCGAGCCTCCCCCGCTCCCCGGGGCGACGGCGGTTGCGGGCGTGTCGGGCGGCTCGTGGCTGGCGACGGTTTCTTCGCCTATCTCGTAGACGGCCACCTCGGCGTTTATGAATTCCTTGGGCACCCAGCCCAGGGGGTTACTACTGCCGGTGGCCTCGGCCCATATCCAGCCCGGCTCACCGTTCATCTCGAAGACAGCGCTGGCCTTGTCGTAGTCGGGTAGGTAGACTAAGCTTGCGGTGTGCCCCTGGCTGACGACTATCGCCGAGCGAAATCCGGCTCCCCGGTACATCACCGCCAGCAGGACGGCGCTGTCCTCGCAGTCGCCGTAGCCGAGGCCGTCCTGGTTAATGGTTGCCGCCAGCTCATCGGCGTTCAGGGCGAACTCCTCGTAGCCGAACTGGTCGATGTCCGGGGTATACCGCACCCGGTCACGGACAAAGCTGAATATCGCCTCGGCCCGCTGGAACTTATCGGGGTATTCGGCGGCGAAGCCCTCTCCCAACTGGTAAGCCAGGGCGGCTTCCTCCCCCAGGCTCTCGAAGGCGATGACCGGGCGGAAGCTGGTCTCGGATAGCTGGTAGAAGCCGTCTTCACCGAATGACCTGGTGCGGGCTATGCTCCAGTCGTCAAAGACGTCGTCGCCCAGCTCGTTAAAGCTGGCTGAGGGCGTTGCCCAGGCGTAGCTGGTGGTGGTTAGCCCGGCCAGAATTACGGATACCAGAATGAGGGCGAGTTTTGCCTTTTTCATAGTGGTGTGGTCAGGGCGGCGTGCAGGATTAGGCCGAAGAAGACGAGGTAGCCGAAGACGTAGATGCCGATTGCCTTGGGGTCTTTGTTTATGCTCAGGAACGGTATCTTGGGGGTCAGCTTGTCCACGATTTTCAGTATGGCCAGGCCGATGAGGAGGCTTATGGCGAAGCTGATGGCGACCAGCCCCCAGGTTCTGAAGTCGAAGATAAAGCTAGTGGCGGAGGTGCCCAAGGCGGTGTAGGCGGTAGCCGCGCCGTGGATGACCAGCCCCACCATGATAAAAAAGCCGGCGATGAAGAGGCCGGTGGCCAGCGGGCTTTCCCCGATGCGCTCGCGCTCCTTGATATCCGGGGTCAGGGCGTCGAGAGCCTTGATTCCGAGCCAGGCCAGAAGGGTGCAGATAGCCACCAGCACCGCGATTCTGGCGACCCACATGAGGACAACGAGCCAGTAGGGGGTGGCCAGGCCTATCTCGAGCATAGAGACCCTCCTTTGGTGAGATACGGGCTTAAGAGCTACAGCCTAGCATATAATAATTGCCGCCCTTTGTAAATGCAGGCTTATTTCATCCGTAAGATATTTGTTATCAAGGGGCTGGCTACGGATGCCCGGCGGATGTTGACAAAATCGGGGCGGCTCTTTAGACTATTTACCTGGAGTGGTCATTTTATGAGGAAGGGAAGATGGATAAGATTAGTGTTAGCGCCGACGAACCGGAGGCCGACCCTAAGGAACCAGATGCCGTTGCCTATTCTGAGGAAGAGCTACCCAGTCTAGAGATTGTCTATCTTGAGTCTAAGGAGAGGCTTGATGTTCAGCTTCGGCAGATTGACGCCTTAGATGGTAAAACCGGTAACCTCCTGTTTATGTCCAGCGTGGTTCTCGGTATCGGGGCTACGGCGCAGGCAGCCCTGCTAGGGCTAAAGGGGAGCCCCCTTGTGATGCTCTTCTTTTCGATCCCTATCGTATTCTATTGCATAGCCATGTCCTTTGCTCTGCGTAGCTGGGTGGTAAGGCCTTACTTTCGAGACCCCGAGCCAAGACCCCTCCGTGACTACTATCTTTCCCAGAAATCACAGTTCACCGTAAGAAGGTTGATTGCCCATTTTATTTCGTCTTACGAGTGGAATTCGACTGTTATCAAGAAGAAGGTGCGCGAGTTACGCCTGGCGATGTGGTTTTTCCTGGCGGAGGTAGCATCTTTGGCTATAATCCTGATTGTTCGGCCCTGGGTGTCTTGAAGTTTAGGGGGTGTTAGATGAACGGTGCTGACAAAGAACCCGAAGTGAGAGAAGAGCCCAAGCCTGAGGCTGAGAAGATGGCTGAAATCGAGGAGAACCCGGACCTGGAAGACCCCAGGTTGTTCAGCCCCTTGCAGGAGCCCGACCGGCCGGCCCCCAGCTTGCGTACCCACGACGAGGAAGAAGAACCCGCTGCTAAGGAAGAAGGCCCCGCTCCTGACGCAGACCAGGCTGAGGATAAAGATTCTCCCCCGGAAGGGGGCTCGTAAACCCCTTTAAGCGGCTTTACGGCAAGATATAGAGCCTATAACCCTACCCATTTTTCCCCGGGGAAATAGCCCCCTTATGTCTTTAGCCCTTACCCCCGGAACGCCCTGAGGACGCGGTTCTTATGCCTCTTCCCAGGCGCCCTTCCCGACCAGGGGCACGAAGCGGCAGCCGCCCAGATTGTGGATGACGTTCTTGTGACTTTTCCTGATGACCTTATATAGCTCCTGCGTGTGGCGTGAGCCCACCGGGATTACCATCCGCCCCCCGATTGCCATCTGCGCCACCAGGTCGGTGGGCACCCGGGGAGCGGCGGCGGTCACCATGATGGCATCATAGGGGGCCTCAGGCTCAAAACCCAGGGTTTCCTCAGCCGGGTGAATCTCAACGTTGGTGTAGCCCAGGCTGTCCAGTGTCTGCCTTGCCTTCTCCGCCAGGGCCGGGAAGCGCTCCGTGGTCACCACCAGGCGGGCCAGCTCCGCCAGGATGGCTGCCTGGTAGCCGCTGCCGGTGCCGACCTCCAGCACCTTTTCGCCGCCGCTAAGCTCCAGGGCTTCGGTCATTATGGCGATAATCAGGGGCTGTGAGATTGTCTGCTCCAGGCCGATGGGCAGCGGGATATCTTCGTAGGCCAGGTGTTGCTCGTCGGCGGGGACGAAGCGCTCTCGGGGGACACGGGCCATGGCGGCCAGGACTCGCTTATCCCTGATTTCAGAGCTCAGGTGCTCCACCAGTTGGGCTCTCGCTGCCTCAAAATCCATGGTGAATGCCCTCTCGGGACAGCTCAGGGAAGCACTTGGGAGAGGATAATAAGCGCCGCCACCATAATAGCGGCGAGAATGCCAATCCTCCGTAGCTCACCGGCGACATACGGGTAGCCGGAGGTCGCGGGCGCGGCCCTGGCTGCCGGGGCGCTTACCGGAGGGGCACTGGCTGGGGGAGGGGATGCTACTGGCGCGCGGATCTCGCCGGCTGGCGGCGCTTGGCTAGCTATCGGGGCCGGTGTCAGCCTTCCCTTCCTCTTCTTAGCTTGAAACGAGTGCTTTCCCCGCTTACGCCGTGCTTTGCTGGACATCTAAACCTCCGTTTTACTTGGCTCTGGGATGGGACTGCTCGTAGCTGCGGCGGACGTGGTCGGTGGTAAGGTGGGTGTAGACCTGCGTCGTTGAGATATTGGCGTGCCCCAGTAGTTCCTGGACTGACCTCAGGTCAGCCCCGCCGCTCAGCATGTGGGTGGCAAAGCTGTGTCTTAAGGTATGCGGGGTAATCCCGGCCAGCTCAACCGCCTTGGCGTACTCCTTCAGTATCTGCCACAGCCCCTGCCTGGTCAGGCGCTCCCCCCGGGCGTTGAGGAATAGGGCCCCTTCTTCCTGGTCAGCTAACGGCTGATTGGCCACCAGGCGGGGGCGAACCTCCTCCAGGTATTCGGTTACGGCTCGGGTGGCCCGCTCGTGGATGGGTATGAGGCGCTCTTTGTGCCCCTTGCCGAAGCAGCGCACCGAGCCGTTTTTCAGGTCGATATCGTTAAGGTTTAACGAGGTAAGCTCGCTTACCCTCATGCCGCTGGCATACAGCAAGTGCAGGATGGCGGTATCCCTTTTCGCCTCCGGTTTGGCCTGCCTCGCCGGCTCGTCGAGCAGGCGGCGGACCTGGCTGATGGAGATGGGTTTGGGCAGCGCCCGGCCCACCCTGGGTGAGTCGATGTTCTTCGAAGGGTTATCCTTAATAATGCCTTCGCGGGTCATAAATTCCAGGAATGAGCGCATGGCCGCTACCTTACGGGCCATGGTGGTCGCGGCGTAGTTCCGCTCCTTGAGGTTGAGGAGATAGCTTAGCACCCCCTGTCTACTCAGGTCGGCCCAGGACGGGATGGAGCCCCGCTTGGCGGCGGCCTCGGCGACAAAGCTGGCCAGCTGGGAGAGGTCGTTACGGTAGGCGTCCGTCGTGTTCCGGGAAAAGCCCTTCTCTACCTTGAGATAGTTAAGGAAGCTCTCAATATCCGTTTTCATCCTTTTGCCTCTAGAGTTCCTTATTAACATAAATATTCTAGCATAACATAATACAAAATAACAGCCCTTAGAGCCGGGGGTAGCGGGGGCCTCTTTGCATTTACCGCTGGTTTTGTCTATAATTTTCTCTTAAGTGGAGGTAAGATGTGAGCAGGTTTATCAAAAGGCTTAAGCAGGCTTCGGGGGTGGTGGCGCAGCCGATGGGGTTCGGGCGGGGAAGGGCGGTCTCTCTGGAGCCCAAGATACTGCTGGTTGCCAGCCTGGCCCGGGCCGGGGCGGGCAATCTGGCCGAGCTGGTTAGGGAGGCTGACGCCGGCTTACTGGGTATTTCCGGGTCGGCGGGTGATGATAAGGCTCTCCGGCAGTGCGCGGCTGCGGTGCCCGCTATCCCCTGGGGCGGCTGGCTTAAGGGCGCGGGCCGGCGCCGGCAGGTAAAGGCCTCGGGCTGTGATTTCATAGTCTTCCCGGCTAAGACGGCGCTCGGGGTTCTGGAGGATACCAAAGCGGGCCGGATACTTGAGCTTGAGGCGACGCTGGACGGGGGCTTACTGAGGGCCGTTGCCGAGCTGCCGCTGGACGGCGTGCTCATCTCGGGTAAGAACGAGGGCGGCTCATCCGTTACCTGGCAGCAGCTCATGCTCCTTCAGCGCGCTAGCCAGTTGCTGGCTAAGCCCTTGCTGGTACCGGTGCCGCCGGGGGTGAGCGCCGTCGAGCTCAGGATGCTGTGGCAGGCCGGGGTGGACGGGGTCATCCTGGAGATAGGTGAAGGCCGGCCTGGTGGGGGGCTGGGGAAGCTCCGGGAGGCGGTGGATAAGCTCACCTTCCCCTCCCGTGCGAGGCGGGGTAGGCTGGGGGCGCTGCTACCCAAGATTGGAGGGGAGGCGGAGCCGGAGGATGAGGACGAGGAGGATCTGCCCTAGCAGTTCTTAGTGTTCTTCGGGACCGGCTCTTTATTCACCAGGCTCTTTATCAGTCTCAGTTCATCCCGTATCAGCCGGGGCAGGAGGAAGTCGCGGGTGACAATCTCCCGGCCCTCTTTACCTAGGCGCTGGCAGACAGCCGGGTTACGCAGCAGATAGACTATCTTCTCGGCGCATTCCTCGGCGCTGTCCACCAGGTAGTTACTGAGTTCGCCGGTCATCTGCATGGGGATACCGCCGGCGTTACCGGCGACCACCGGGGTCTCCTTCCACAGCGCTTCGGCGACTACCAGCCCGAAGCCCTCCCTGATTGACTTCTGAACAACCACGTCGCTGGCCCGTTGGAAGGCGTTAACCTCCATGTTGCCCATGCCGGTGAGGTTGGAGTAGACAAAGATGTCGTCGTCTTTGTTGGCCTCGGTGTGGATGGCGGCGTACATATCAAGGCCCTCCGGGTCGTCCTGGGCGAAGCTGCCTATCATGGCTAGCTGCAGGCCGGGTATCTCCTTCTTGGCCAGGCGGTAGGCATTGATGGTACCGAAGGGGTCTTTCCAGCGGTCGAAGCGGGATACCTAGGTAATCAGGAAGCGGTTACGGGCGAAGCCGAGGTTTTCCAGCATCTCCCGGCAGACGTACTTCTTGATGAACATGTTCTTGGAGCTGAAGGCGCAGATGGCCGGGGCCATGGTGGTAGTTCTGGCGACGCGGAGGTTCCGGGGGACGAACTTCTGGCAGGTGAAGACGGCGGCGTCGTACTCCTGAATGTAGGGGCGCAGGAAGTTCCACACCGTGGCGTCCGGCTGGGAGCTGTCTACATGGCAGCGCCATATCCATTCGGCGTTAATGTCCGGCGAGTAGTGGCGCAGGGCCGCCGGCTGGGGGTCGTTGACGATGAAGACATCGTAGTCGGGGTCGAGGTCGCGGGCGTTTGACAGGTTGTTGGAGAGGTACCTTCTTCTGATGCTTTGCTTCTTAATCTCTTCGAACGGCGCCCCCTGCAGGGCGTTATGCAGCCCTTTGGTGATGGTGAAGAAGTGGCGGTCGCCGCGTATCACCTGCCAGTCGGCTTTGATGCCCACGGCGCGCATTAGGGGGATATAGGATACCAGGAGTTCGGCGACCCCGCCCCCGAAGGGCGTGGAGTTTATGTGACACAGGCGCAGCCCCTTGAGGTCTCTCCCCAGGCTTACCACCTCGTCGATAAGCTCCCGGCTCTGTATCAGGCGGTATTTGTTGATGTCCGCTGTTCCCAGGGAGATTTTGTGCAGCATCGAGACTTATACCCCTGCCTGCTTACTAGGTTTCGGAATCACTGAGCACTACCGCCCAGCCTACGCTCTTGATAGCTGCCAGAACTTTCCTTCGGTGGTAATGGCGGGGGCCACCACCATCTCGGCCTGGTGCATCTCCGGGATGGTAAAGGCGCCACAGACGCCCATGGCGGTACGGACTGCCCCGATGAGGTTCTGGCTGCCGTCGGTGACCGAGGTGGGGCCGAACAGAATCTGCTCCAGTGAGCCGGAGATACCGACCTTGATTCGGGTTCCCCTGGGGAGGGCCGGGTGTGGGTGGGCCATGCCCCAGTGATAACCCAGGCCCGGTGCCTCTTTGGCCTGGGCCATGATGGAGCCGAGCATGACGCCATCGGCCCCGGCGGCCAGGGCTTTACACAGGTCTCCGCCCTTACGAAAACCGCCGTCGGTGATTATGGGGACGTACCTCCCCGACTCGCGCTGGTACTCATCCCGGGCGGCGGCGCAGTCTATGGTGGCTGTTATCTGGGGGACACCGACACCGAGAACCTCGCGGGTGGTGCAGGCGGCCCCGGGCCCGACGCCGACCAGGACTGCGGAGATGCCGGTCCTCATTAGCTCGATACAGGCACCGTAGCTGACACAGTTGCCCACGATGATGGGCAGGGAAAGCGTCTTACGGAGCTCGGAGAATGACAGCCCGCGGTAGCTTTTGGAGGTGTGCCGGGCGGTGGTCACCGTCGAGGCGACCACCAGAATATCGGCTCCAGCTTCGGCGGCTAGCGGGGCCAGGCGCTTGGTATTGGCCGGGGTCGTCGAAACGGCGCAGACCGCCCCGGCTTTCTTAATCGCCTCTATTCTTTCCCCGACCAGGTTCTCCTGAATCGGCTGGGAATAGGCCTTCTGCAGTAGAGGGGTAATCTCGCTATCGGATGCCCGGGCAATCTGGAGCAGCATCTCCTCGGGCTTCTGGTACCGGGTCTGCACCCCTTCCAGGTGGAGGACGGCCACCCCTCCCAGCTTGCTCATTAGGATGGCGAGGTTAACGTCGGTCACCGCATCCATGGCCGAAGCGACCACGGGAATGACGAAGGTAATGTCCTCGACCTTGAGCTCGGTATTGGTCTGGTCGGGGTTAATGGTTACCTCTCCGGGGACTATCGCCACCTCGTCAAATCCGTAGGCCCGTCGTAACTGCTTGAACTGAGGAATAGCCATTCTGCCCACCCTTCTTAAACTGGAACTATATCAAAGATAAGGCTGTGAAGTCAAGGAAGCGAAGGCCCCCCTGCTTTGCGGTCGGTAGGCCGGTAGCCTGAAAACGGCGGCGCCTGGTCGCTTCAGCCCTCGGCGTAGCAGCCGAACTCGACCAGACCCTCCCCGTTGATGGCCGCCGCCACCAAAGAGCACTCGTTGAGGTAGAGTTCCACCGGGTTAAACCGCGAGACGAGCTTCTTCCTCAGCATCTCGGCTTTGTCGGGGGCGTTGGTGTGGGTTATGGCTACGTGCAGCGGCTTCCCCGAGCTCCTTTCATCTACCAGGTCGAGGGTAGCGTCAATGGCTTTGGTCAGGGTACGCTCTCTCAGTATCGGTTTGGTCATCCCGCCGCTGGCGGCGCTGGTCTCCAGCACGGTTGCCGTGGGGAGTTCGGACTTGGCCCAGTCCTTGGCCTTACCCACCCGGCCGCTGCGGTCGAAGTGAAACAGGGACTCCCTCAGGGCGAGTGAGGTCACGCGCTGCCTTATGCTGTCGGCGGCCTCGATTACCTCGGTCAGGCTCTTGCCTTCTTGGGCCGCCTTGGCTGCCCCGATGGTGACCAGCATCTGGCCGCCGACCACGGTGAGGGAGTCGAAGACCTCGACGGCTGTATCGGGGAGCTGCTTGGCGGCCAGGCTTTTAGCGTTCAGCGCCGAGTTATATGCCTGGGAGAAGCCGCTGGTTATCACGATAATCAGGACGGCCGGCGTCTCCTTACCTGCCTGCTTACACAGCTCCAGGAACTCGCCGGGAGAGGGGGGTGAGGTGGTGGGCAGGTTCTCCCTGCTCCTGAGCCGGGTGTAGAGCTCATCCCGATCTATCTCCGTTTCCAGGTAATCCTTATCGTCCATATTGACGTGGAAGGGGGCTACTAAGATGCCGTACTCTCGGGCTACCTCCTCGGGCACGGTGGCGACGCCGTCGGTGACAATAGTTACCCGTCTCATGCTGTCTCCTTTTCCGTCGGGTGGTCGGGGATTTAGCTATATAGATTATTACGGTAATACAATACGGGTTACGGCCCCCTTTGTCAAACGGTATAGACGAGCGCCGAGTTATAAGGTTATAATAGGCGTGGTCAGAGGAAGACAGAAGGCGATGGCGGCACTTTACCTGGTGGCGACTCCAATCGGAAACCTGGAGGATATTTCCCTGCGTGCCCTGCGCACCCTGCGAGAGGTGAGGCTTATCGCGGCTGAGGACACCCGCCGCACTAGGCAGCTCCTGGCCGCCTATGACGTTAAGACGCCGCTTACCAGCTACCACGAGCACAATAAGCGGGCCAAGCTGGGCTATATTCTGGAGTGCCTTGAGGCTGGTGACGTGGCCCTGGTGGCCGATGCCGGTATGCCGGGGATATCCGACCCGGGCTACGAGCTGGTGGTGGCCGCCATCGAGCGCGGGGTTCCGGTGGTGCCGGTTCCTGGGGCCTCGGTGGTGATTACCGCCCTGGTGGTTTCCGGGCTGCCCAGCGACCGGTTTGTCTATCTGGGCTTTCTCCCCCGCCGGGCGGGCAGTCGGCGGCGGCGCCTGGAGTCGGTGGCCGGGGAAGAGGGCACCATTATCGCCCTGGAGACGCCGCACCGTCTTGAAGCGGCCCTGGATGATATCTTGAGCGTCCTGGGGGACCGGCGGGTGGCGGTGTGCCGCGAGCTTACCAAGGTTCACGAGGAGATTTTCCGGGGGGTGGTCAGCGAGGCGCGGGCGCACTTTACCCAGCCGCGCGGGGAGTTTGCCCTGGTTATCGCCGGCCGGGGAGAGGCGGAAGCGCCGCAGCTTGCCGGGGAGGTCGAGCAGCGCCTGGGCGAGTTACGCCGCTCCGGGGCGGGCGCCCGGGAGTCAGTCGCCAGGGTGGCTGAGGAAACGGGCCTCTCGCGGCGGGAGCTGTACCGTGCCTGGCTGAGGCTGGGTTAGGCTGCTAACTCTGCCGGGGATATCCGGCAGATGGTTTTATTTCGATTGGGGGTATGTTATGCGTCGAGGGTGTATATCTCTGGGTAATGTTACCTGTGACGGGTGTCACCGGCTTATCCCGCACGGCGAGCGTTACCTGATTCTGGAAGAGGAGGACGGTGCTGCCGCGAACCTGTGCGTGGCCTGCTGCTTGGAGAAGGGTTATGCCCGCTATCGGGAGGATAAGCGCGAGCAGGTGCTCACCTTCTTCCCGGAGCAGGCTTAGGGCTCGCTTGGCGGCTTATGGCGCCGGCTAGTAAGTCTAATGAGGGAAAGCTGTGGCTGAGAGAGTCTTTATCGGGGTGGCCTGGCCCTACGCCAACGGCTCGCTGCACCTGGGCCAGATTGCGGGGGCGTACCTCCCGGCGGACATATTTGCCCGCTACCACCGCCTCAAGGGTAGCCGGGTTCTCATGGTATCGGGTTCCGACCAGCACGGCACGCCGATAACCCTGAGGGCGGAGAGAGAGGGCATAAAGCCGGAGGCGGTAGCGGCCCGCTATCACCAGGAGTTTCTGGAGTCCTTTCGGAGGCTTGGCATCTCCTTCGACCTGTTTACCTCGACGGGCACGGCCAACCACGCTGGGACGGCCCAGGACTTCTTCCTCAAGCTGCTCGATAAGGGCTACCTGTATCAGGCTACGGTGTCACAGCCCTTCTGCCCCCGCTGCCAGCGCTTCCTCTCCGACCGCTATATCGAGGGCACCTGCCCCTACTGCCAGGCGGGGGGGGCGCGCGGCGACCAGTGTGATGACTGCGGTAAGCCGCTCAGTCCCGCCGAGCTAATCAGTCCCTACTGCTCCTTCTGCGGCGGCGCTCCCGAGTTTCGGGATTCGGAGCACTTCTTTTTCCGGCTCTCCGCCTTCCAGGAACGGCTTCTAGAGTGGGTAAGGAAGCAGAGCCACTGGCGGCAGAACGTCCTTAACTTCACTCTGCGCTACCTGGAGTCAGGGCTCAAGGACCGGGCGATTACCCGGGATATAGACTGGGGGGTGCCGGTGCCGCTTCCCGGCTTCGAGGGGAAGCGGCTCTACGTCTGGTTTGAGGCGGTGATTGGCTACCTCTCGGCGGCTAAGGAGTGGGCTGAGTCTGGTGGGGATACGGAAAGGTGGCGCGACTACTGGCAGAGCGGCTCCTCCCGAGGCTATTACTTTATCGGTAAGGACAACATCGTCTTTCATACCATTATCTGGCCGGCCATGCTCATGGGCTACGGAGACCTGAACCTGCCCTACGATGTCCCGGCTAATGAGTTCTTGATGATTGAGGGCCGTAAGCTCTCCACCAGCCGCAACTGGGCGGTCTGGCTGCCCGATTATCTTGAGCGCTACCACCCCGACCCGCTGCGCTACCTGCTCTCGGCGGCCATGCCCGAGACCAGCGATACCGATTTCTCCTGGCGCGAGTTTGTGCGCCGTAACAACGACGAGCTGGTAGCCACCTACGGGAACCTGGTGCACCGGGTGCTCACCTTCAGCTACCGTAACTTCGCCGGCGCTGTGCCGGTGCCGAGCTATGGGGCCGAGGCCACCCAGCTACAGAATAGCTGTGCCGCTACCCTGAAGCTTATGGACGAAAGCCTGGGGCGGTGCCAGTTTAGGCTGGCGCTAAAGCAGGCGATGGACCTGGCTCAGGAAGCAAACCGCTACCTCGATGAGAAATCGCCGTGGAAGGTAGTTAAGCAGGATAAGCAGGCCGCCGCCGATGCTTTATACGACGCTATCTCGGTTATCTCCTCTTTGAGGATAGCCCTGTACCCCTTCCTGCCCTTCAGCTCACAGCGGCTGCACGAGTTCCTCGGCTTTGATGGAGTCATTGAAGATTATGGCTGGCAGCCGAGTTTCCCGGAGCCGGGCCAGAAGCTCTCCCCCCCCCAGCCCCTGTTTACCAAGCTCGACGAGGGGTTGATTGAGGAAGAGCTCAGCCGTTTGAGGCGGGGTGGTAGCGGGTAGGTCTGGAGGGGTTTTTGTCACTGGATACGATTTATGAGCCGGTTCGGGAAGACCTAGCTCGGGTGGAAGCCAGGCTAGTGGCGGTGAGCCAGGTCGGCCCCTCGTGGCTCGCCGAGCTCCTGGCGCACAGCCTGGGAAGCGGCGGTAAGCGGCTTCGCCCCGCCCTGGTGCTCTTATCAGGTAGCTTCCATGACTATGACCCCGGTCGTCTCGTGCCCATGGCGGCGGCGCTTGAGGTGCTGCACACGGCGACCCTGGTTCACGATGACGCCATCGACCACTCTCCGCTCAGGCGCTCTCGCCCCACCGTTAACCGGGTATGGGGCGAGGACAAGGCTATCCTGCTCGGGGACTACCTCCTCGCCCAGGCGGAAGAGCTGGTCAGCGAGACCAAAAGCCTGCGCGTTATAAGGCTCTTCGCCCGGGCTATCATGACCATTGCCCGGGGGGAGTTGGGGCAGGCCTTCAGCGCCTTCAAGCTGGAGCAGACGCGGGAGCAGTACCTGGCCAGGATTGCGGCTAAGACCGCCTCCCTGACCACCCTGGCTACCCAGTCCGGGGCTATCCTGAGCCGGGCGCCGCAGGCTACGATTACGGCGCTTGAGGACTACGGCTACAACCTGGGGGTCGCCTTTCAGGTTATCGACGATATTCTGGACTTTGTCGGCGACGAGGCGGAGATGGGTAAGCCCGTCGGTTCCGACCTCGGCGAGGGTACCCTGACCCTGCCTGCGATGCTGGTTCTGGAGCGCTACCCGGGTGATAACCCGGTGCGGCGGCTCTTTCAGGGCGAGGGTGAGCGGCGGGAGAACATCAATCTGGCGGTAAAGCTGGTAGCCGAGTCGGGGGTCCTTGAGGAGTGCTACCAGGTGGCGCGGGATTACTCGGCTCGTGCCACGGCCAGCCTCGACACGCTACCCGACATTGCGGCGCGGGGGTCACTTAAGGAGCTGGCTCAATACGTGGTCATGCGCCGTAGATAGGGGTCTCACCCCTGGGTGAAGGTGCTCCCGTCCTGATAGGTCTCTATCTTGTGGGTGGGCAGCCTTTCCTTGAACTGGTCGACGATGTAGCCGCAGGCGGCGAAACCCTCCTTGCGGTGGGCGGAGGCTACCGCCACCACCAGGTTGATATCGCCCACCTTTAGACTGCCGGTGCGGTGGCAGATGACGATGTTAGCCACGGGCCACCTTTGCTGGGCGGTTTTGACTATCTCTCCGAGCTCTTTTTCCGCCCTGCCCCGCGGGTCGCGGTATTCCACGGAGAGAACCGGCTTCCCCCGGGAGCTTTCCCGAATCAGCCCCACGTAGGTGACGACACACCCGCTCTGGTCGGTCTTGGCCCGGGTAACTATGCTCTCCGGCGAAATCGGCGCTTCGGTAATGATTACCATGTCGCTGGGTTTCTCCCTGGGTAGTCGGCTGGCCCGCCCCGGTCTTATGAATGGAATCTTAGCCTGGTAGGGTAGCTATCTTAACGGAATCAAGCGTAGCCCGGGCTGGCCTCGGGCGGCGGCTCGGGCAGGATGGGGGCTTCCTCGGGCGCGGCCTTGGTCTTACCCTTGGCCCTGGTTTTTACCGGGGTGGGCGCCGCCTTGGCGGGAACCACCTTGGACTTGGACGCCGGCGGAGCAGTCTCGCTGAGCACCGCCTCAAGCTCATCGCCCTCCAGGGTCTCCTTGGTAATGAGCTCCTGGGCGATTCTTATCAGCCTATCCTTGTTCTCGGTTAGAATCCTGGTGGCTGTCTGTGAGGCGTGCTCGATGATTTTGTGGACTTCCTCGTCAATAACCTGGGCTATCTTCTCGCTGTAGTTCCTCTGCTCGGTGATTTCGCGGCCGAGGAAGACCAGCTCCTCCTTATGCCCGAAGGT
>CAZXVG010000010.1:0-5687 GCA_964644205.1 uncultured Dehalococcoidales bacterium
TTCTGACGCCACGATGTTAAGCTGGTCGTCTACAATGACCGCTTTATTGCCGGTGGTGCCTAAATCATTAACGAGTATATATTTCTTCTTGGCCATTACCCCCACCCCTTTTTCATCTTTATGGAGATACTAAGATAGACATGCCTCCGCTATCGCTAAGAGATTACCCTTAGTCTAATCCGTTTTATTACTTCCCGTAGGGTGCCACCCTGCTCACCAGGGCGTCGTAACCTGCCAGCATGGACACTGCCTCGGGGGTGGTAATCCTCTGCGCGCCATTACTGAGCAGCACCAAGGCATCAATAACGCGATTAACCGCCCCGGTGGCCTTAATTCCTATCTTGTCACCGACGACCTTCTTCATGAGCCTGACATCCAGGTAATTCACCTTATCGGCGGTTATGGTGCTGCCGTCGGGAGAGAACTTAAGGAACCCGTGGATGGGCTCGATGTATGAGGCGCCACAGGCGACACACATGAGACAAGCAGCCGCAACCTCCGCCGGCGACAGCAGGGGTGTCTGGAGAATCACGCTCAGGGGCCTGTTTTTGGCTGCCTTAACTAAGGCGTCTAGCTCCTGCCGGACATAGTCGTAATGCCCCGACTTAAAGGCTGAGGTGTTCAAGGCAGTCTGGATTTCCAGGTTAGGGGAGCTGTTTTTAACCACCCACTCCGCTTCGGCTACCTTGAGGGCGGTGGGTATATTGCCCAGCGGATAGCCTACCCTGGCAATCACCTTGGTACCGCTGCCGGCGAGCGCTTCCGTAGCTAACGGGGCCCAGCGGGGGTCTACACTGACGCCGTAGAGACCTGCCCGCTTGGCCTCTTCAAGATACCGACTTACCTCTGTCTCGGAGATGCGCGGGTGCCAGATGATGCCCTCTACGCTACGCGCCAGTTCTTCCTTGGTCAGCCTGACTCGCTCCAGGGCCCTGACCTCCTCGAAGGTCTGAAAGAATCCGGCCCGGCTGATGGCCAGTTTATCGGGTTTTGCATCCATCATATTCAGGACATCATCCAGATTACGGATAGCACTGGTTCCCATAACCGCGATTGACCCCTTGACTGACTGGACAACCTTAGCGATTTTCTCCGGCAACTCGGCCCGTCCCATACCCCCGGTGGACTTTATCAAGTCGGCGCCGGCGCTGCGGATGATTTCGGCGAGGTGCACACATTCGGCGGGGGTCCAGTGAGCGAAATCGGGCATGACAATCACCGAGGCTCGATGATTGACCGCTTTAACCACGGCGGCGATGTCACTCTCCACCTCTTCAAACCTGTTATCTGTAAACTTGGCGTGGTCAATGGTAAACAATACGTGAGGCACGCCGAGCTTCTCCACAGCATATTTAGCCTGAAATACCTTGAGTTCGGTCGGTAGACTGCAGAAAGGCGGGTAGGCGATAGCGATGCAGGGCGCTACATGGGAGCCGCTGCACAGCTTCATGGCCAGCTCTGCCTGATGGAAGTTGACCACCACCACGCTTGATTCGGGGTACTGCTTGAATTGTTCGATTATCTCCTGCAGCACCTCATCGGTGACATCCATCCCCACGACCGCAGAGTCAACAATCCCTTTCATAAATTTAGGGTCTATTTTTTTGTAGATAGCCATAGTTAAGAATTCCACCTCCTGTTAATTAAGCCACCAGATTCCATAATCACCGGCCCCACCGGCAGGTCTTGGCATTGCCGGCGCCCCGAACACGGGCCTACCGTTCATTAATCCAACAGGGTCTTAGTCAGCCCCTCCTTTTCAGCGTTGGACTTCGTTTTTATTGCCGCCTGGGCCGCGACTAGCTTGGCTGCCTGTATTCGAAAGGGACTGCAGCTAACATTATCTACGCCTATCCCGTTGAAGAAGCGAATAGACCTGGCTTCACCGGCCTGCTCGCCGCAGACACTAATCTTGATGTCCCTCTTGGCCCGGCGTGCCCAGAAGATTGCCGTCTCCATCAGCCTGCCGACGCCTTTTACATCTATTACCTGAAAGGGGTTATCCTTCAGGATACCAGCCTCCAGATAGGTCGTCAGGAACTTCTTCTCGGCATCCTCGCGACTGAAGGAGTAGACGGCTTGAGTGAGGTCATTAGTTCCGAAGGAAAAGAAATCAACGAGATAAGCTAACTTGCCGGCTCGCAGACAGGCACGTACCGTTTCTATCATGATTCCGAGCTTGATGCCGGTATCCTTAAGCCAGCTCTTTACCAGCAGCACCTCCTGGGACGTGATAACCTGCGGTATCATGATAGAAACATCGGCTTCCACCTCAGCCATGGCCTGCTTGACGGCCTCGATTTGCATCTTGTAGATTTCGGGGTGGGTTACCGCCAGCCTTATGCCGCGGTGTCCCAGCATGGGATTGACTTCTTCGAGGTCGGCAATTCTTTCCCTGACCCGAGTTTTCCGCGTTGCCCGCCGTGAAGGCAGGAATTCGTGAAGCGGCATATCGAGGAGCCGGATAACAATCGGTGCCCCTTGTAGTTCCTTAAACAGGGCGACGAAACCCTCCTGTTGGAACTTCCCCAACTGCTCCATAGCCTTCTTTTTCTGGGCGGATTTTTCTGCCAGGATAAACTCTCTGACGACGGCGAGACGCTCCGGCTCGTTAAACATGCGCTCGGTGCGGCACAAGCCGATTCCTTCGGCGCCAAACCTTATTGCCCGCGCTATCATTTCCGGGGTGTCGGCATTAGCCATCACTCCCAGGTGCTTAAAGCCGTCGGCCCAGCCTATCAGTCTTTGGGCGTCCTCAGTCAGCGTCACTTCCTCCAGCGGCAACATGCCCAGATACACCTTGCCCGTAGTGCCGTCAATGGTAATCTCGGCCCCCTTGTCAACTACCTGTCCCTTTACTTCAAACTGTTCCGCTTCCAGGTTGATAGCAATATCTGCCGCACCACAAATACAGGGCTTCCCCATAGCCCGGGTAACTATGGCGGCGTGGGAAGTAAGTCCGCCTTTCTCAGTCAGGATGCCGTCGCTGGCCACAATCCCCTGAATATCGTCGGGACTGGTTTCGGGTCGAACCAGTATCACCGGAATATTTTTCTCATGGAGTGACACCGCTTCGAGTATGTCGAACACCACTCTGCCGCTAGCCGCCCCCGGCGCGGCGTTTAATCCGGTCGTTATCGCCTCGTATTGTTCGGGGGACTTTATCTGTCTGTGTAGCAACGCCTGAAGGTCTTTATGGGTCACGCGCAGCAGTGCCTCTTGGGGGGTGATAACGTTTTCATTGACCATGTCCACGGCTATCTTCACCGCAGCCTGTCCGCTTCTCTTACCCGACCTCGTCTGCAGAATATAGAGCTTCCCCGACTCAATAGTAAACTCCACGTCCTGCATGTCTCGGTAATAAGCCTCAAGCCGACTGGTTGCTCTTTCCAGTTCGGCATAGACGTCAGGCATCCGGGACTGAAGCGTAGCTACCGGCTCAGGGGTTCTCGCCCCGGAAACTATCTCTTCCCCCTGGGCTTGCGCCAGATATTCACCAAAAAGCCCCTTTTCGCCGGTACTTGGATTACGGGTAAAGGTGACCCCAGTTCCCGAGTTTGAATCCTTATTGCCAAAGACCATTGCCTGGACTATCGCGGCTGTGCCCAGGTCGGAAGGGATGTTATTCACCTTGCGATATTCATTAGCTCGAGGGCTATCCCAGGAGTCGAAAACCTGTCTTACTGCCGCCTTGATATGACTGATGTTCCTGACGTTAAGCAGCGTATCCATCATGCCGGGCATGGATATCGGGGCCGTGGAGCGAACAGATACCTCAAGGCCGTCTCCCAGCCTTTGTCCCACTTCCCCCTCAAGGTAAGCTATGAAATGCTCAATCTCACCATCAGGCAAGTCACCGGTCTTTTTATATTGTTCGTAGGCATCGATAGATATAACAAAGCCCGGAGGAACGGGGAAACCCAGCTTCGTCATAGTTACCAGGTTAGCCCCTTTGTTCCCGAGCAAGACCTTGTTCTCACAACTACCGCACAAAGAATATATGTTGTTCATTAACTAAACCCCTCTGATGTCACGATACAATTAGCCTGCTGAGGCCAGTGGTTGGGATAGCGCCGTTATCTTACCGGGCGCCAGTTAACCACCCCTGTCGCTACCTAACCCCACCCCGAGGGCGTATTGCCTGAGTCACAGAGGCGCGGATAGGTAACTCGCTCGTATTCAGCCCTGCCCATAATGCTGATTGCTCTATCAGCAACTCTAGTTTTCTTCACGGAGCGACAAGAAAGCCCCTACCTGTTCAATCCTTTGCTATCCTCAAGTAACAATACCGCGGCGGCAGCATTTCCAAACCGAACAGACTACTGAGAGCCTCGCTTTGCCCATGATAGAAGAGCCCCATCCCCTGTTTCAGAAGGCTCACCATATTTAAAGTTTGCTCTCAGTAGTCTGCTTGAACACACTTAATATCCCAGTAGCTCCATCCTGTCGGCCAGGGTAGGAGTCTCGATTCCGAAGTCTAGTCCCAGAATGTCTTCGCTGGTATCCGGGACCGGCCAGGTGTCGAACTCACCACCGGGTAGTCTCGAAAAAGCAGCCGGAACACCGTAGACACTGAAGCTATCTATGTTTTCTCTGGTGACCAGGTACATGGGGAGGTCTATCCTAGCGGGTACGGACTCTCCCAAGATAACATTCCAGAAGCAGCACTTGACGATGATGTCGGAGAAGTCCCAAGAGCCGTGTGTCCCAGAAGCGTCCATTTGCTGCGCGTCCATTGCCTCTACGCCAGCGGTATCGAGGTCGTTGTTACAAACCAAGACACGGTCCGGGTTACCTACTTCGAGAAGGCGGCCTATCGACCTAAGCCCTTCAATGACTCCGGTACCGCCGCCACCGTGATGGTAGGCAGCGTTCAATTCAGGATGCGCTGTGAAGGCGTCTATGACGAGATTAGCAGTTATCTCATTACGCCAGTCGGAGTCAGCAGATTCTATCACGGTAACTAGGTCGGGGTGCTGGTCGAGCACAGCGTGAAGCCCCCGGTGACGTTCGTGTGACGTTGCCATTGATTTTGAACCCCAGACCTCAAAGAGGTTGATGTGCTTTCCTGTCTCCTGGGCAGCGTTGATGAAATAATCGGCTACCACGTTTGTCCCGTAGGGCTGTCCCGTATCACCATCGAAATCGTGATGTACGTATGTAGTAATCGCCGGGTTGGGGACGTCGATATCGTAGGCAAAGACTGGAATGCCCGCCGCAATGCACTTCTCTGTCGAAGTCACCAGTCCATCTTCGGTAACCGCAAAAATGAACAAGGCGTCGGTCTGGCCGATTGCTATCTGGTCTTCTATGAAGCCTATCTGTGCATCAAGGTCCCAGTCGGCAACATTCAGAGTGGTCTCGGCACCAGCCCTCTCCGTAAGAGAGGTTATCATCTTCTGCCAAACGTGGGTAACTTCGGCGCCAGAATAGGCGTGAGCTATGGCAAACCTGTAAGGCGTTCCGTCAGGCTTAACGGCAAACCCTTCATATGGGTTAATTATTAGGTCCGGATCGACCAGCCCTTTGGCAATTAAGTCCTGGTACTCAGGGAGGTCTTGAGTTTTAAGTGCCGTCGCCTCCGGCGTTGTCGGGGTTGTGGGGGTTGTCGGCGTTGTCGGCGCTGTCGGCGTTGTCGGGGTTGCCGGCGCCGCCGGCGTCGCCGGCTGAGCACACCCGGCCAAAAT
>CAZXVG010000010.1:5697-14821 GCA_964644205.1 uncultured Dehalococcoidales bacterium
TGAGTTTTCTTAGCCAATGTAGCCAAGCAGTCTCCTTGGTCCCTTTCAGCCATTCTCACGTATAGGCGTCACCTCCTTCACATCTAACCTCTGCGTCGCCGACCTATAACGTCAATAGCTACCGCGGTAATTATTATTAATCCCTTGGCAATATCCTGCGTGTCAGGTCCTGCTCCCAGTATGCTCATGCCGTTATTAATAACACCGATTATCAAAACCCCGATTATTACCCCGATCAGGTTGCCTCTACCCCCCATGAGACTGATACCCCCGACGCAAACGGCACCTATGGTATCTAGCTCAAGGCCCTCCAGACTCCGCATCGAAGCAGACAGAACGCGTCCCGTAATCAGGACGCCGGCAACCCCGGCCAGGATCCCGGAGATGAGGTAGACCATGAAGGTTACCCTTCGTACATTTATGCCGGAGAGCCAGGCATTTACCGGGTTACCGCCAACGGCATATACCGAGCGACCGAAGGAGGTGTAATTAAGAACGAAATAGCCGACTGCCGCTACCCAGAAGAAGACAACGACCGGCGTCGGTATGCCGCCGATATTACCCGCTCCCAGGAAAGCCATGCTATCCGGCAGGGCGCCGATGGACGACCCCTGGCATATTGTGAATCCCAATCCGTTGGCTATCTGCCACATACCAAGGGTTATTATCAATGCCGGCATGCCGACACGTGAGACCATTACCCCGTTGATTGAACCTACCGCCGCTGCGGCCAGTATCATGACGGGGACTGCGGCGGCTACCGGCACAGGAGCGCCGGCTATGTTCTGATATACAGTTCTGGTCATCAGTGAAGCGCCAAGAACTGAACTCAGAAGTCCGACTCCGCCAACTGAGAGGTCAATGCCGGCGGTTAGTATGACAAAGGCTTGACCTACTGACGCCACCCCCATAATTGAGCTCTGCAACATGACATTCGCCATATTGGCTCTGCTGATCGATAACCTGCCAGTGGCGAAAGCTATGATAGCTATCAGCGCCAGCAGGACAAAGAAAAGAGAGGTGTTTTCATGCTTGAGGATGCGACGAGTGATGTCTTTCGCGGTATTACCTGATTTTCGGGTAGGATCTTGGGCTGTTTCTTTAGCTTCAGTCATAGTCTATACCTGTACCCTCATGCATATACTCACAAAGAGATTGAGTCGCCGACTGGAACTACTTCCCACGGGGGCATTAGTG
Source organism: uncultured Dehalococcoidales bacterium (assembly GCA_964644205.1). Taxonomy (GTDB): domain Bacteria; phylum Chloroflexota; class Dehalococcoidia; order Dehalococcoidales; family UBA5760; genus UBA5760. Next base: position 6,895 of record CAZXVG010000010.1, read on the forward strand.
GTGTCCCCCAGCAGAGTTAAAGGAACTAGAGCAGACTTGATTCCCTCACATATCCGGTGAGGATGGGTCTACCGCCCGCCTACACTCAAGTTCCGTATCTCTTATGCCTTAAAGACAAGGGGCTGGTCTTTTTCTCTGTGGTACTCCGAGCTACTAAGCAGCGGCCGTAATTCTGCTTCTGGTGGGGCAAGGTAGCCGCCTCGTATTTTTATAACACGTGCCATTCTCCCCGACAATACCGAGCGGGCATTAATTTTTTAACGACTAATTACAGTGGAAAAGCTAAAAAATGGAGACTATATTGACACAAATGTATAAAAAAGGTAATCTAGTATAGTTACGGCTCGATGCTCTTTATCCTCTGATGGCTAATACTAATGGCGTAGAGGAGAGTATGAGATGAAGGTAAAGTTGCTCCTGATAGACAACTACGAAGTCTATCGTGAGGGGTTAGCAAACTTACTGGAGTCCGAGCCAAACATTGACGTTGTATCGACGTCTGCTACCGCCCCCGAGGTCATTGAGATTATCAGAGAGCACCGGCCGGATATTGTGCTTATAGACCTCGAACTATATGACAGCATAGACATAAAAACGCGTATGCAACAGGTTGCACGTAACACGCGTATCATAGTCCTCACCCACTCCAAGGCAAGCACAGATTTCTTTTCCACCATGAGCGCCGGGGCCACGGGATACGTACTGAAGGACAGCAAGTACGAAAGCCTCCTTAAGGTAATCGCCCTGGTTACCGAAGGGAAGATTGTTATCGACCAGTCCCTGGCGAGTTTAGTATTCGACGCCTTTAACTTTATCCACTGCCACGCGCGTATTAGAATAAAGCCGGAGCAGATTGCCTCGCTGACCAATCAAGAAAAGGCGATACTGGTTTTACTAGCGAAATATGCGACTAACAAAGAAATCGCCAGCAGCTTGTATGTTAGCGAGAATACGGTTAAGGTACACATACGCAACATCATGCGCAAGTTGAGCGCACACAACCGCCTTGAGGCGGGTATCTGCGCCATGCACGCGGGCTTACTACCGTAATGCCCCCCCGTTAATGCTTAGCGAGGCATAAGATTAGGTGCCTCGGATAGCCACACCCGCGGAATCACGGAGTACTCTTCTGAGCCCTCCCAGCAAGGTGGCTCTCCCGGTTGAAGAACGGGCTGATATTTGGACATGGCCGCGCCTGACTCAGTAGCCAGAAGGATTTTGATATAGACGCCTCTAATCATTATCTTAGAAGACCTTGAAAGGGGGTTAGCTCGATTGGCCAAGAAAAGCGTCCTGGATTTTGCAGACATGAAGCGAAAGGGAGAAAAGGTGACCTGGATTACGGCCTATGACTTCCCTACGGCTATGCTGGTGGAGCAGGCCGGTATCGACATGATTCTGGTCGGGGACTCGGTAGGCATGGTGGTCTACGGGTATCCGGGTACCCTGCCCGTGACCATGGACCAGATAATGTTTCATACCGAGGCGGTGCGCCGAGGAGCACCTAATACCTTCGTGGTCGGGGATATGCCCTTCCTGTCCTATCAGAAGTCGGTATCGGATGCCATCGAAAACGCCGGCCGATTCTACAAGGAGGCTAACGTCGATGCGGTTAAGCTTGAGGGAGGGAAAAGGGTAACCGCCCAGGTGCGGGGCATTGTTGATTCCGGGATGGTCGTAATTGGTCACATCGGTCTAACGCCGCAGAGTTCAGCGCAGCTGGGCGGCTTTAAGGCGCAGGGAAACACCGCGGCGGCGGCCGTGGCTTTGATTGAAGACGCCAAAGCCATAGAAGAGGCGGGAGCGTCAATTCTCCTCGTCGAAGGCGTCCCCCCGGAGACAGGCAAGGCCATCACCCAGGCGCTTAGCATCCCGGTATACGGCATAGGAGCCGGGCCGCACTGCGATGGTCAGCTTTTGATTGTCAGCGACATGCTCGGCATGTTTGAGGTTTTCACGCCTAAGTTCGTGAAGAAGTATGCCGACCTGGCCGGTGCTATAAGACAGGCCTTCGGGGAATACGCCCGCGAAATAAGAGAGGGTAAATTCCCCACGGACGACTACTGCTATAAAATGAAAGCTGGCGAAGCTGAGAAGCTGGCGACGATGCTGGGGCAGTCTCTCTAGAAGATCACTTTCAGGGAGGAGAGCCCCGCTGAGGACGGGGGTAATTTCAAACCAGAGTCATAGTAACCGGTCATCAGGAATGTCTTCTAGGTAGTATTCAATACTAGAGATAGCAAAATCAGGGTGTTGGTTGACCCATTGTTTCGGCACTCTGATTCTCTCTAAAACTTCCCGGCAGGGTAGACCTTCTGGCTTTGGTAGGCCGATGGGTTCCATAGATGGTAGCCAGCCCGAACGGGTATCTAACCCTAAGGGATGCCCCCCCACCGGGGTTGCTATAGGGTATAAGCCCCCTCCCAGAGCCCCTCGAAGAAGTGACGGGCGTTAGTGCCCAGCACCCTGGTGTCGTAGCCGCCTTCCTGAACGACCAGGGTCGGCAGACGGAGCGAGCCAATCATCCTCCCCATAGTGTGGAAGTCCTGGCTCTCCAGGCTCCAGGTACCGGTGGGGTCTTCCTTGGCCGTATCCAGGCCGAGGGCGACGATGAGAAATCTGGGCTGAAATCTGGCCACCCGCCTCAGCGCTCTGGTCAGCACCCCGAGATAGCGTTCATTGCTAATGTGCTCGGGCAGCGGAATGTTCACGTTATAACCCCGGCCGGCGCCGCTGCCCCTCTCGTCTTCAAAGCCGCTGAAGTAGGGATAGGCGAAGCTGGGGTGGCCGTGAATCGAGATGGTGAGCACGTCGGCGCGGTCGTAGAAGATGTTCTGCTGCCCGTTTCCGTGGTGATAGTCAATATCCAGCATGGCGACCTTGCCCTGGGCGCTGAGATACTGGGCGGCTGCGGCGGCTGAGTTGAAGTAGCAGAACCCGCCGAAGGCACGCCTTTCGGCATGGTGTCCCGGCGGCCTGACCAGGGCATAGGCCAGGCGGTAGCCCTCCAGAATCTCCTTGGCGGCGGTCAGGGCGCAGTCCACCGCCCTCTTGGCGGCCAGATAGGCGTTCCGGTTTATCGGGGTGAAGGTGTCGATACAGTAGTACCCCGCCCGAACGGAGAGCTCCTTGGGGGGGCGGGCGGCATTGCGGATGGGGAAGACGTAGGGATAGATGGACTTATCCGGGTCGAGGCTGGTGCAGACCCTCTTCAGGTAGTCAACGAACTGGCTGGAGTGGACGGCCTTGATGCGCTTCTCGGCGAAGTGCCGCGGGCTTGCCTTGTGAAACAGGCTGGTAGTCGCAAGCTCCTCCAGAATCGAGTCTATCCTTACCGGGGACTCGACATAGCCGCGCTCCTCGACGTGATGAATGCCGTGCCGGTCGTTGATAACCAGCCTGATGCGCCGGTCAAGCGGAATGGAAGCCCTGACCGGTATCGGCGGTCTCTTACCGATATACCTCGGCTTTCTGAGCCTTACCGGGTCGTCCTGAAACGACTCGACTACCATCTCGATGTAGCTCGGGGGGCAGACACCCTTGTACTTGCGCTCCAGAATCGCCCGGACGATGGCCCGTGCTTCATCCCGCCCCAGAGGTCTATCCTGCCCCAGGTCGTCGTAAACCAGGTAAGGGGGATTATCGCCTCCGGGCTCTAACGGCGTTTCGTAGGCGGTATTGGCAATGGGCCGGGCACCGTATCTTTCGTAGAAGCGCAGCCGGGCGGCGTTCTGCTTTCTGGTTTCCGGGTTACGCGACAGCTTAGGGTCGTCCGGCAGGCACTCGCAGAAAAGCCCCAGCGTCTTTAGGAAGAGGGCTTCCTCCCGAACCCTCTCGTAGAGGGCGCTGCCGATGCCTCTCCCGGTCTCCCGCTCGGCGGCGGAGATAAAATCAAGGTAGCCGAAATTGAGGATTGGCTCGTGAAAGAGAAGGGCAAAACCCCTGACCCTGTCCTTGGAGGCCTCGGCCACGAAGAGGATGGCGCGGAAGCGGTACTTCAAGGGGTTACGTAGCTGCTTGGGCAGCTTCGATATGTCTCTCCGGGAGAGACCCGGGAACTGGGTGCTCAAGATTTCCTGAACCTGGCTTATTGCCTCCCGGTTCAGGGGGGTGACATCGTCATAGACCCGGCGAATTCGGAACATGCTCTCTACCCCGCCGCCTTTCAGGGCTGTTAGTTATACCCTATTTTAGCACGAAGCTCATGTCTTTTAGTATGCCGACCGGCAGGAAGGGAGCACCCCGGGCATTACCTTAATCGCTTCTGATGGGTGAGCTTGTCGTCGCCGGGCGCGTAGAAATCGGAGAGGCAGCAGACAATGCGGTAGCCCCGGCCGAGGTAGAAACGCCTTGTTTTCTGGTAAGTCGGTTTGGATGACGTCTCAATGATGATGAGCCTGCCCCCGGCCCTTCTTATCTCGTCTTCGGCGAAGCTAATCAGGGCGCTGCCGATGCCCTTACCCTGCTTCTCCGCGGAGACCGCCACCCAGTATATGTCCCAGGTGCCCCGGGTCAGGGGGGCCGGCCCGTAGCAGATATAGCCGGCCAGGCGAGGGCCTGCCTCCGCCACCTGGATGTGATACCCCGACCCCGACGGGTTATCGAGGTAGCTATCGATGACCTCTTCGGCTACCGTTACCTCGGACGGCTCGAACTCCGGGAGCGCCCGAAGCAGCCTCACTACCTCCGGCCTGTCATCACGGGTCATGGAGCGTATCTTGACTGTCATGACTAGCCCTTTTCCAGGGCAAGTTCGATAATCTTCTCGATGAAGCGGGGGTAGCTCATCCCGGCGGCTTCGGCCTGGAGCACCGCCCCGGAACCGGGGGAGATATCGGGGTTGGGATTTATCTCGATAATCTGCAGCCTTCCGTCTCTATCCTGGCGCATGTCTACCCTGCCGTATCCCCGCCGGCATACCAGGCGGAAGACCTGCCCGGCGGTTTCAGTGATAAGCTCTTTATCGTCGGGGGTAATTTGAGCCGGGCACACCACCTTCGTCCCTTGAAAGTAGGGGCTCTCCGGCTGCCACTTGGCGGCAAAGGTGAGAATCCGGGGCAGGCCCGGGGGCAGCGAGTAGGCGATTTCCGACACCGGTAGTACCGTACCCCTTCCGTTCCCGATAACGGTAACGTTAAGCTCGCGGCCGTCGATAAACTCCTCGACCAGCGCCTGCCCGCCGTAGAGGCGGCATACCCTGGCGACCTGCCTTTCCAATGCCGCGGAGTCGCTGACCACGCTGTCCTGAGATAGACCGTGGCTGGCATCCTCGCTGCGGGGTTTCACCAGGCAGGGGTAACGGAGATTGAACCGGGATAGCGTCTCCGGGGTAAGCAATTGAAAATCGGGCGTCCCCACTCTGGCACCTCTCATGGCCTGTTTACTCTTCGCCTTGTCCAGCGCCAGCTTTAACGCGCTCGCCGGGCAGCCGGTGTGAGGCAGGCCGACCTGGGCCAGAATCTCCGGCACCAGGGCCTCGGTCTCCGGCTGGCCGCAGAATCCCTCGAAGAGATTGAAGACCAGGTCTGCCGCTAGAGACCGGAGCCGGTCCTCGGCGGCGGCGACGGGTGGTGCCAGGGAGACTATGAAGACATCATTGCCCAGCTCAAGCAGGGCGCGGTAGACCGCGGCTACCGAGTCTAATACGCCCCGCGCCGCCCTCTCCTCCCCGACGGCGTCATAGCATGAGGGGCATGGCTGGTTATAGACGATGGCAATCCGTCTTCTCAACATCAAAGCTCCCTACTGTATAGCGATGCGCGGCGCTTGTCTCTCCAGCGCCGCCCGGAGCACGGCGCCGATAAGCTCCTGGTAGCGCCAGCCCAGCTTGAGCGCCATGATAACCAGGTCGCTGTGGGTGCCCAGTCCGGGGAGGGGGTTTATCTCCAGGAAATAGGGTGTCCCGTCGGGGCTAACCCTGAAGTCCAGCCGGGCGAAGTCCCGGCACCCCAGCGCCGTAAAGGCCTTCAAGCTGGCGGTGGCAATCCTTGCCAGGACTCCCTCTTCGAGACGGGCGGGGCACTCGTAGTCGACCAGGTTCAGATAGTCACGTTTTACCTCAAGCGAGTAGACAAAGCGGTCGGTCTGGTGCCTGGGGAGTATCCTCATGATACCCAGTAGCCTGGGCGGGGCGTTACCGATTACCCCCACGGTGACCTCGTCGCCGGTGATAAACTCCTCGACCATCATCGGCTGCTGGTAGTCCTCAAGGAGCCGGCTGACCGTCTCGGCAGCCTCTTCGGGACTCCCTAACAGCGAGCTAACCCGGATACCCTTGCTTGAGCCTTCATAGGCCGGCTTGATAATCGCCGGGAAGGCCAGACCGTTTCCGGATACCTCAGTAAGCTGCTCCGGGCTGTCGATAAGACACCACTGCGGAGTGGGCACACCGGCAGCCTTAACCAGTTGCTTACTCAGGGGCTTATCCAGGCAGATTGCCAGGCACTGCGGACTGGAACCGGAGTAGGGTATGTCCAGCATCTCCAGGACGCCGGGCACCTGGGCCTCGCGGCTCACATGGTTACCCCGCCCCTCGGCAATGTTAAAGACCAGGTCAACCCTTTCCCGCAGGATATTTACCAGGAACTCCGCCCCCCCACCCAGCCGGACTACCGGGTGACCGGCCGATTTGAGGGCCGTAGCGATAAGCTCAACCGTCTCGTCGGAGTCATACTCCTCGAGGGCGTCCTGAGGGCTGCCTGCCCCGAGGCTCACAGTTTCTTTAAGGTCATAGGCCAGGCCGATACGCATGGTTAGCTCCTTACCCTGACTCCGGTTTCTAACAGCAGGTCGGCGTCGGCACTGCTTAGGGGGCTCAGTGATTCCGGCACCGGCTCCGGCTGTGTTCTGGGATTTCGGTAGCGAAAGAGTTGCCCTTCGTAGTTACGGAGCAGTAGCTCTCCCTTCTTCTTGGCCACAATGTAGTCCGGCTGCAGGGGCACCTTGCCACCCCCCTGGGGCAGGTCGATGACGAAGGTAGGTATGGCCAGCCCCGAGGTGTGTCCCCGCAGCCCTTCGATGATGCCGAGCCCGGTCTCTACCGGGGTGCGCAGGTGTTCCGTGCCCTGCACCTCGTCGCACTGGAAGAGGTAGTAGGGACGCACCTTGATTCGGAGCAGCCCGTGGCACAGCTTCATCTGCTCGGCCACGCTGTCATTCACCCCGCGCAGCAGTACCGACTGGTTATTGACCGGCACCCCGCTGCGGAGCAGCCGGTCGCAGGCGGCGGCGGCCTCCGGGGTAATCTCGCGGTGGTGGTTAAAGTGGGTGTTGAGCCATATCGGGCTGTAGCGCGACAGCATGTCGCACAGCTCCTGGTCGATACGCTGCGGCAGCACCACCGGGAACCTGGTGCCGATGCGGATGATTTCCACGTGTTCTATCGCCCTGATTCTGGAGATGACCCCCTCCAGGCGGGGTGTGGACAGGGTCAGCGGGTCGCCGCCGGAGACGATGACGTCCCGGATGGCCTTATGCCCACGGATGTAACCGAGCATGGCTTCGAGCTGGGCCGGGCTCCGCACCCAGCCGCCGTTCCGCCACTCCCGCTTGCGGGTGCAGTGACGGCAGAACATGGGACAGATATCGGTGAGCACCATTAAGACCCGGTCGGGGTAGCGGTGGACCAGCCCGGGCACCACCGAGTCCCCCTTCTCATCGAGGGGGTCTTCCCGTCCCACCATGCCCATGGTGAGTTCCAGGATGGAGGGGACGGCCTGTTTTCTGACCGGGTCGTCGGGGTCATCGGGATTTATCAGCGAGAGATAGTAGGGGGTTACCGAGAGGGGGTATTTCAGGGTTACCAGCTTGAGCTGCGCCCGTTCTTCGCTTGAGAGCGGGATAAAGCTCGCCAGTTCCTCAACCGTGGTGATGCGGTTACGGAAATGCCACCTCCAGTCGTTCCAGGCGCCGTCCGGTACGTGACCGA
>CAZXVG010000011.1:0-14493 GCA_964644205.1 uncultured Dehalococcoidales bacterium
CTACCGCATGGCGGTGGTCGTTGACGAGTACGGCGGCACGGCGGGCATCGTCAGCCTGAGCCGTCTGGTGGAAGAGATTATCGGCCCGGTCGGGGACGAGCTGGCCGAAGCCGACCGGGACTTCGAGGCCATCAACGAATACACCTTCCACGTCGACGGCAGCATGCGCATCGAAGAAGCCAACGAAGAGATGGGGCTGGAGCTGCCCGAGGGCGAGGACTACGAAACGGTAGCCGGCTTTATCCTCAGCCTCCTGGGACGCATCCCGAAGCAGGGTAAACAGCTACGCTACAAGGGCCTGAAGATAGTAATCACCAAGATGCGGGGCCTGAAGATAGAAGAGGTGCTCATAATCAAGGAAAAGAAGACGGAGCATGTACCGCCTGAGGGTTAGGTTTAAGCGGGGAGACGAGGTAAAGTATATCTCCCACCTCGACCTAGTGCGCCTGTGGCAGAGAGCCATGCACCGGGCCCGGCTGCCCCTGGCCTACTCCGAGGGCTTCAGCCCCCACCCCAGGATATCCCTGGCCGCCCCGCTGGCCATCGGGGTGACCAGCGAAGCCGAGCTGATGGACATCTACCTGGTAAGACCGGCCTCCCCCCACTTCTTCACCAACGCGCTGAGCCAGCAGCTACCGCCGGGTATCGCCATCCTGCAGGCCCACCCCATAGCCCCCAACCAGCCCTCCCTGCAGGCGCAGGTCAGGCTTGCTGAGTACCGGGTTACGGTGGAAACAGAAAAGACCAGGGAAGAGATAGACGCCGCCATCTCCGGCCTGCTCGCCGCCGAGCACCTGCCCTGGCAGCACTTCCGCGATACCGGCCCGCGAAACTACGACCTAAGGGCACTGATTAGCGACCTGTGGCTTACCGAGCTTAAGGGACCACAGGTCACCATCGGCATGAGGCTGCGCTGCGACTCGGGGGGCTCGGGGAGACCGGAGCAGGTCAGCCTGGCCCTGGGCCTGAGCCAGCGCCCCCGGTCGATACAGCGCACCAAACTCATTCTGCAAACGAGCTAGCTTTAGAAGATGACCGCCACCGCGAAACGAGGAGAGACCCTGGAAGAACGGGTGCTGGGCTTCATCCGGGAGCACTGCCCGCCAGCCCCCGGTTCCCGCCTGCTGGTGGCCGTCTCCGGCGGCCCCGACTCGGTCTGCCTGCTCCACATCCTGACCCGCCTCCGGGAAGCCCTGGGTATCGAGCTCCACGCCGCCCACCTCGACCACCAGCTACGCGGCGCCGAGTCCGAGTCCGACGCCCAGTATGTAGCCAGCCTGACCCAAAGCCTGGGCATCCCCCTCACCATGAAAAGCCGCCAGGTGAGGGCCTACCGGGCCCGGAAGGGCATCTCGCTGGAAGAAGCCGCCCGCGAGGTGCGCTATGACTTCCTGGCCCAGACCGCGAAGGCCGTCGGCGCCGTAGAGGTAGCCGTGGGGCACACCAGAGACGATAATATTGAGACGATTCTGATGCACCTTATCAGAGGAAGCGGCTTAAGAGGGCTCCAAGGGCTACGCCCCCGCACCGAGTGGCCGGCCGCTAGCGGCCTCACCATCATCAGGCCGCTGCTTAGTATAAGCCGGGAGGAGACCCAGGGCTACTGCCGGGAGCACGGTCTCAGCCCCCGTCTCGACTCCTCCAACCTGTCGCTGTCACCGCTGAGAAACCGCATCCGCCTCAAGCTAATGCCCCGGCTCAAAGACTATAACCCCCGCATAGCCGAAGCCCTGCTGCGCACGGCGCGCCTGGCCGCCGACGACACTGCCTTCCTGGAGGCAGCGGGAGAGCACGCCTGGAAGGAGACCGCCCGGCTTAAGGAAGGCGTAATCATCCTGGATAAAGAGCGCCTCCTTGAGCTAACCCCGGCCCTCAAGCGGCAGGTGCTGCGTAAGACCCTAGGGAAGCTCAGCGGCAGCCTGAAGGATATCGAAGCCCGCCATATCGAAGCGATGATGAACGCCCTTAATAAACCGGCGGGAAGAAGCCTTAACCTGCCCGACGGGCTAGCCATGACCATTGAATACGACCGCTACCTCGTCGGTAAGGGGCCGCTGACGCTAGCCCCACCACCCCTCGAGACGGAGCTACCCCTCAATATACCCGGCGAGACCCGGCTCCCCGGCTGGCAGGTCTCGGCCAGCGTCACCGGCCCGCAGCCGGCGGAGGATGCCGACGACTTGAGCGCCTGCTTCGACCTCGATAAGACGGGCGAGAGGCTCTCGGTGAGAAAGCGCCGGCCCGGCGACCGCTTTCAGCCGCTGGGCATGAGCCAGCCCAAGAGACTGAACCGGTTTATGATTGACGAAAAGGTTCCCCGCCGCTTAAGGGAGAGGGTCCCCGTGGTCTGCTCCCCGGAGCAGATAGTCTGGGTGGTCGGCAGCCGCATCGACGATAGGGTAAAGGTTACCGGGGAGACCCGCCGGGTTTTACGAATAACCTTCGAAAAGGTCTAAGGCTTTACACCGGACTAAACAGAGACCGGGAGTCGTCCGGTATCCTCCGCCAGCGCAGCCAGAGCGCCCAGGCGCTTACCCCGGCGGCTAGGACGGCGACATAGACCTCCACCTGGAGGGCGGTAAGAACCCCCGCCGCGAGCAGCACGGCACTGTAATTAAGCAGGGCGTGCAGCCCCGAGGCGACGAGATAGAACTGCCACCCCTTCCCCTTGGCCAGCCCGTAGCCAGCCAGCGCCGAAAAGGCGGTGTGGGCAGCCACCACGAAGAACCGCTCCCAGAAACCGGCCAGAGCCAGAATGCCCTGGGCCTGCACCATCGGCCACAAGAGACCGGAGGCAAAGATCTGGTTATGCACCCACTGCGCTTCAAAGATGCCGAAGGCGGCCCCGGCAGCAGCGCCGACCGCCAGCCCCAGCTTGGGGTCGAGGGTTTTGCCCTCACGCCGCCAGTACCAGACCAGGGGCACCATCTTCGCCCCTTCCTGAACCAGGCCGCTAATCAGTATCTGCGGTATCCCGAAGAGCAGGATACGGCCCATGATAACCTCCTGGCTCCACAAGCTGCCCATCGCCTGTCCCACCAGATACTGCAGGGGAATCTGAACGAAGGCGGCCGCCGCCAGGGCCAGGAAGGCACTAGCCACCATGACCGCCCAGATCCGCCCCTGCTTAAAGAGGGGTGGATAGTAGGGGGTAAGCCAGATAGCCCCGAAGTAGATAGCCAGCCCAATCCCGATGGTACTGGGATTAGCAAAGAATGAGATGAAAAAGGCAGTCGTCTGCGCTAGCACAGTCCCTCCCTACATGACCCGCTTCAGTCTGGGGTTAGCCGTAATCCCGGGGATACGGCCCCGCTTGGCGATAGGTTTACCCGCGACCTCATGGAGGTCAGCGGTAAAATCAATTGGCTTCGCCCCGCTGATATAGCTACCCACCCCGAAGCCATCAACCGGGACACCGTTCTCCACAAACATGGCGATGCGCTCCGCATCGAAGCCGCCGCTTACAAAGATGCCCACCTTCCTGAAGCCCTCAAGGTCCAGCCGGGCCCTCACCTCCCTGACCAGTTCCGGGGTAACCCGTCCCCGCTCGCCGGGGGTGTCCAGGCGCACGCTCTTGAGCCGCTCGCCCAGCGCCCGAGCCACCCGCAGGCTCTCCTCGGCCTCGTCCTTAAAGGTATCCACCAGAGACACCCGGGACACCCCGGACGGCGTATATTTATCGAAGGCGATGGTGGCTTCCACGGTATCCCCGATAACGATAATCAAGGCGTGGGGCATGGTGCCGGTGGGCTCGATTCCGGCCAGCCGGGCGCCGACGATGCTGGAGCAGCCGGCGCAACCGCCAACCACGGCGGCATACTCCATAACCCCGGCCACGGAGGGGTGGACGTGCCGGGCGCCGAAGCTGGTGATGGGTATCCCCCGGGCGGCAGCCACGCACTCCCTAGCCGCCGTCGCCCAGCCGCTGGAGTGGGCCAAAGTCCCGCAGATAGCCGTCTCGTAGAGGCCGTAGCTCTGATAGGGGGCCGTGATGCGCAGCACCACTTCCTTACGCTCCATGCTCTCGCCCTCGGCGAGTGCCCACACCTCTCGGTTCCCCTCGGGCAGAACGCGGGCCAGTAACGCCTTTACCTCCTCGATGCCGCAGAGCACCCCGGCCCGGCTGGGGAAGACCTCCATGGTCGCCACCGGGTTCAGCTTCGCCTGCTTCAGTATCTCTATGGTGCGCGCAAAGTAGATATCGGCCGTGTCCCCGGAGACAACCGCCGGAGACGGCTCAAACCCAGCCGGTTTCAGACGGCGGGCCCGGGGACTAACTAACTTAGCTCCCAGAACCTTCTCCATATGCTCCAGGGCGAAACGGTGGGCACGCTCATCGGACGAGGCAACGCAGTCAAGGGGCACCTCAACCTCGTAGTCGCGGTTTCTGGCGTCAGCCACCGTGTGCATGACGCAGATATCGGTGAGGACGCCGCAGATAATCAGTTTACTTGGCCTGAGCTCATCCAGCCGCTCGCCCAGCGAGGTATTGAAGAAGCTGCTGTAGCGCTTCTTGGTGATTACCTCCCCGGCATACTTAGCCAGCTCCGGGACTACCTCCGCCTCGGGGGTGCCCTCGATACAGTGCGGGGGGAACATCTTAAACTCCAGGTCGTCCGGGTCGTGACGGTCACCGATAAAGAAGACCCGGGAACCCGCCTTTAGTTCCCGCTCCAGAAGACGCCGGATATTGGGGATGACACCGCGGGCTTTATCCCCGAGATACAGGGGGTAGCCCTCCTCCAGAAAGCAGCGGAGCATGTCCACCACCAGGACTGCTTTAGCCATAGCCTCATCACCTCCTAGACCAGATGATTCTGTAACTCGTGGGCCAGCTCAAAGGGGTCGCCGGCGATAACGCTGGCGGCATATATCTCCATACCGCCCACATCCGAGGTCCGATTAGCCAGGTCTCCCCTGTCCACCAGCCAGGCCACCACCGGAAAGCCCTGCCAGCTCTCCTCGGTGGCCGCCAGGGGCGGGGGCGCCAGGCCGAGATTAAAGCTTGAGATACCCAGCCGGTCTCGAAAACAGGCGAGCACCTCATAGAGACGCTCCTTAAAAGAAGGGTTAAGCTCGTCCCCCAGAAGAATAACCTCGTTATCCTTAAACGGGCTCAGATGGGCCAGTATCCTGACCCCATCCTTAGTCAGGGCACAGCCCACGGCATGGTGCGCCCGGAACAGGTCGCTGAAGTAGTCGGTGCCGAATCTCTGCCGGTAGTCAAGCGAAGCCCGCCGCAGCCGCTCAATCCGGGCGTAGTGCCGCCCCCGGGCCAGCACCACCTGGGCGTGGCCGTGGTGCACCGAGGCCCCCGCCCGCCACAGGCAGTTCCAGATAAGGAGCGGGTACTTGGCCCGAGGCTGGTAGGCATGAGCACGCCGGACCCACTCCATGCCGACATCGATATAGTCGATAAGCTGCTCCCGGGAGAAACGGAGTGGGTGGAAATCCTGGTAGATGACCACCCCGTGCAGGCCGTCATACTTGGCAATATTGCCCGCCGTAACGCAGTACTTACCCGATACCCGGCCAAAGGGGTCTTCCGGGGTGGTATCCTGCGGGCTGCCGAAGGGGTCGTCCCGACCGGCCTCATCGAGCCGGGCCTCGAGGCTTTCCGTCTCCCGGAACTCGACGGGCCGGAGACGGCGCAGCCGGTTAAAGAGGGCTTCCTCCAGGGTTATCAGGTTGGTTACCCTGACCACCTTCTGCCTGGTAACGGCCGCCACCGAACCGAAGCGCTCTCTGACCCGGGGTTCCATCCCCCTGGGGACACGCGCTTCACCCAGGGACGTAGTGACCTCATAGATACGCTCAAAGACCGCCCTCTCTTCACCAGGCAGAGAGGCCACTATCTCACCTAGATTGGTAATGCCCGGTCTTTCTACTGCCATGGCCGCTCCGGCTCAGCCCGCCTTCAACTAACGGGCGAGGGCTTAATGACGGAAATGCCTCACCCCGGTAAATACCATCGCCATATTGTGCGCGTCCGCCGCCTTGATTGATTCCTCGTCCCGGATTGAGCCGCCGGGCTGGACGATGGCGGTTACCCCGCCGGCGGCCGCCGACTCCACCACATCCGGGAAGGGGAACATGGCATCCGAGGCCAGGACGCTGCCCCGGGTCTTATCGCCGGCCTTCTCCTTGGCTACCTGGGCGCTGACGATACGGCTGGGCTGACCGGCCCCCATGCCCACCAGCGTCTTATCCTTGACCAGCACGATGGCGTTGGACTTAACGTGCTTCACCGCCCGCCAGGCAAAGAGCAGGTCTTCGGTTTCGGCCTGGGTCGGGGCGCGCTTGGTTACCGTCTTAAGGTTGACGCTGCCCTCCGGCAGGGAGTCCGAGGTCTGTACCAGGAAACCGCCCTTCACCCGCCGGAAATCGAGGTAGGCCGGCTCCGCCCCCCCGTAGCCCGGGGGCAGCTCGGCCAGCAGGATACGCAGGTTCTTTTTACGCTTGAGCTGCGCTAGCGCCGCCGGCTCGTACTCCGGAGCGATGACTATCTCGTAGAAGACGGAAGCCATCTCCTCAGCCATAGCCAGGGTAAGCTTCCGGTTGCAGGCCACAATCCCGCCGAAGGCAGCCACCGGGTCGCCGCTGAAGGCCCGCCGGTAAGCCTCGGCGATATCATCATAGCTGGCCAGACCGCAGGGGTTGGTGTGCTTGATAACGGCTACCGCGGGCGCGGCAAAATCGGTGACCGCCCCCCAGGCGGCATCGGCATCCAGGATGTTGTTGAAGGAGAGCTCCTTACCCCACAGCGGCTCCGCCCAGGTAATCCCCGTCGGCCTATTCTTGATAACCGAGAGCTCGGCATAAAAGGCCGCCTGCTGGTGCGGGTTCTCACCATAGCGGAGGCCGTAGCGCTTCTTTAAGGCCACCGTCATCTCATCAGGCAGGCCCTCCATCTCCTGCCCGAGATACTGGGCAATGGCCGTGTCGTAGACGGCGACGTGCTGAAAGGCCTTCTGCGCCAGTCGCTTACGCTCCGCCGGGTCAATGCCGCCCGCCCGTAGCTTTTCAATCACCAGGGGATAGTCCGCCGGGTCAACCACCACGATAACCCCGGGGAAGTTCTTGGCCGCCGCCCGAATCATGGTGGGTCCGCCGATATCGATGTTCTCCAGCGCCTCCTCAAGGGTAACCCCGTCCTTGGTCACCGTCTGCACAAAGGGGTAGAGGTTGACCGCCACCAGGTCGATGGTCTCAATGCTGTTTTTGGCTAGCTCCTCCAAGTGAGACGCAAGGTCACGCCGAGCCAGAATGCCGCCGTGTACCTTGGGGTGCAGGGTCTTTACCCGGCCGTTAAGAATCTCGGGGAAGCCGGTGATTTCGGAAACGCCCTTAACCGGCACCCCGCCCTCGACCAGCGCCTTCTTGGTGCCACCGGTGGAGAAGACCTCAAAGCCAAGCCCACTTAGCTCCCGGGCGAAATCGCTTACCCCTGTCTTGTCGGAAACACTTACAATCGCGCGCACAGACTACCTCCTATTTTCTTTTGCTCTTGCCTGTCTAGCTCGCTTTCGCCAGCCTCTTCTGCACCGCCTCGCCGCTGAGCTCGCGCAGGGCATCGGCGGCAATCCAGCGGGCCGCCTTAGAATCGATACCCTGGATTTCCCGGGCGGTCGCTATGGCCGCCTTATTCAGGTTCGGGTTCCGCTTCCCGATGTTCCGGAGCGCCCAGTTGACCGCCTTCCGCACGAAGTTACGCTCGTCGCTGGCCCCGCTAACGATTACCGGCATGAGCTCGATGAACCTCTCGTCGGCGGCCCCTTTGTCATGCCAGGCAAAGCAGGCGAGCAGGGCAAAGGCCGTCCGCTTGACAAACTCCTCCTCCCGCTGCGACCACTCGCTTACCTTGCACCAGGCGACGGGAACCTTCTCGAAGAGATTCATACACACCTGGTCGCAGACGTCCCAGGAATCAAAGTCCCTAACCCAGGCCTCCATCTGCTCCTCGGTAACCAGCTTGGGCTCGTCAACCATGCTGGCCAGTATCCTGGCCTCGTGAACCCCGGACGCCCAGAGCTCCTGGGCCAGGGCGTGGTCTCTGCCGACCTCCTTGGCTAGCTTTCTCAGGTTGGGAACCGATACCCCGTAGGTATTCTCCGGGTTAATCCCGAAGCGGGCCATGCCCTTTACCGCTTCCGGGTCGGACAGGGACTTAAGCCTCTGCATAACCTCGTCATATTTCATGGGCTAATAGTGACCACCCCGGCTCCCCCCTGCTGCTTTACCACCTCGCCAATAATCTTAGCCTCGGGTAGGGCCCCAGTCAGCTCGGAAACGTTTTCCGGCGAGCAGACGACCACCATGCCGATACCCATATTGAAGACGCGGTACATCTCCAGTCGGCTAATACTGCCCCGCTCCTGAATCAGCCGGAAGAGGGGGGGCACCGCCCAGCTCCGGCTGTCAAAGCGCGCCGTAAGCCCCTGGGGCAAGATGCGGGGCACATTATCAATCAGACCGCCGCCGGTGATATGGGCCAGCCCCTTAACCAGGGGCAGCAGGGGCTTGAGCTCGCGGCAGTAGCTATGGTGCGGCTCGAGTAGCGCCTCGCCCAGGGTGCGCCCCAGCTCAGGGTAGTAGCCGGAGAGCGCCTCTCCGGTCTCGCCGAAGACCTTACGCACCAGGGAGTAGCCGTTGGTATGGAGCCCGCTGGAAGCTAGGCCGATAATACTGTCGCCGGGGGCTATCAGCTTTCCCTGAATAATATTCTCCTTCTCCACGACGCCGACGATAAAACCCACCAGGTCATAGTCCTCGCCGGCGTAAAGCCCCGGCATCTCGGCGGTCTCCCCCCCGATAAGGGCGCAGCCCGCCTCCCCGCAGGCCCGGGCCAGCCCCTGAGCGATAGCCTCTATCCTCTCCGGAACAAGCCGACCCATGGCGATATAGTCCAGGAAAAAGAGGGGCGCGGCCCCGCAGGTGAGGATATCGTTAACGCAGTGATTAACCAGGTCGACGCCGATGGTATCGTGCTTGGCCAGTGCCGAGGCAATCTTGAGCTTGGTGCCCACCCCGTCGACGCTGGAGACCAGCACCGGCTGCTGGTAGCCCTGGAACTCAAAAAGCCCGCCGAAGAAGCCGACGCCGCTCAGAACCTGGGGGCCAAAGGTGGCCCGGGCAAGTTTAGCTATCAGCTTCTTGGTTCTGGCCGCGGTCTCGATATTAACACCGGCTCTGGTATAGGCTTCGCTCATCTATCCCGTCCTGAAAGTGAAATCCCCCCTCACAGGTTACCAGAGATTACCCCCGCCGGCAACGGGAGACCATCCGTCAGCTCAAAGCCTGGAACCCGCCTACTATCTGAAAATAGAAAGACCCCGCCGGGGCTTAAGACCTCTCGCCGACTGCCGGCCTACTTGGTGTCATAATGAAGCCGCTTCCCAGTCACCGCAGTCTCCAGGGCCAGCTTATCCATTTCCAGCTGAACCGGTATCGGGTAGTTACCCGTGAAACAGGCCAGGCAGAAGATATCCCTAGGCAAGGCTACCGCCTTAATCAGCCCCTCGATGCTGAGATAACCCAGGGAATCGGCGCCGATAAAGTCCCTGATTTCGGGGACTGTCTTACGCGCTGCAATCAGCTCTCCGCGGGTGGCCATGTCCACCCCGAAGAAGCAGGGGTAGCGGATGGGAGGGGCGCAGATACGCATGTGAACCTCTTTAGCCCCGGCCCGCCGCAACAGGTTAATCACCTTGGGGGTCGTGGTGCCGCGCACGATACTATCGTCGACCAGCACCACCCGCTTCCCGGACAGTATCTCGGGCAGGGGATTAAACTTCAGCTTAACGCCGAGGTCCCTGATGCGCTGGTGGGGCTCGATAAAGGTACGCCCGACGTAGCGGTTCTTAATCAGACCCTCCCCCAGGGGGATACCGGAGCGCGCGGCGTAACCCACCCCGGCGGCGGTAGCCGAGTCGGGAACCCCCATAACCAGGTCGGCTGCCACCGGATACTCCTCAGCCAGGCCGGCCCCCATGGCCTGCCGCGCCTGGTAGAGCAGACGGCCGTTGATGACACTGTCGGGGCGGGCAAAGTAGATATATTCGAAGATGCACAGCGCCTTCCGGGCGGCAACTGCCTGGTGGCTGGCGACGCCGTCTCGGTTGATGGAGACTATCTCCCCGGGCTCAATCTCCCGGACAAGGTTGGCCCCGATGTGGTCGAGGGCGCAGCTCTCCGAGGCGATGACCCAGCCGCCGTTAATCGCCCCCAGGCACAGCGGGCGCACGCCGAGAGGGCCGCGAACCCCGAACAGGGTCTGTCCCGCCAGGATGGTGAGCGAGTACGCCCCCTGAAGCCGGTTCATGGCATGTTTTATCTTGGCTACCCAGTCGTTCCCCGGAGCGGAGAGAATAAGGTTGGCGATAACCTCGCTGTCGGTGGACGAATTAAAGATATAGCCCTGGCCGCAGAGCTCTCGATACAGGTACTCGGCGTTGATGATATTACCGTTGTGGGCCAGGGCGATGTTGCTTTCGTCTTCGCCGACGATGATGGGTTGAACGTTGCCTACCCGGCTTGAGCCGCGGGTAGAGTAGCGGTTATGCCCGATGGCAATATCCCCGGTGAGCCGGGCCAGGGACTCCTCGCTGAATACCTGGGACACCAGGCCCATATCGGCACAGAGGTGTATTCCTCTACCGTCGGTAGTGGCAATACCGGCGCTCTCCTGGCCACGGTGCTGGAGAGCGAACAAGGCGAAGAAGGTAAGCCGAGCTACGTCCTCATCTGGAGCATAGACACCAAAAACGCCGCAAGCCTCGCGCAAACTTTGCCTGCCTTCTAATTCAGTCCAGACAACCCCTCCATCTTAAATTATAACCAATTTCCGCTACCGGGGTCAATTTGCCGTGCGCCGCCCCGGGAAGCCCCACCGCAGGCTTGACAAAAGGTATACCCAGAGTAATAATTCTAGTATAACTACCTTATATTATCTTAAGAGAACCACGGGATTAGCCGAAGGAGGCAGACTATGGGTGACCTAACCGTTTATAGTTTCAAGGTTGATAAGGAGCGGCTCGACCGCGCCAAGAGGTTCTTCGACCGGCAGGGGACCCCCCTTCAGCACAGTATGCGCGACCTGGTCGACGTGGCCGCCGACTGTGAAAGATGCATCGAACTCCATGAGGAGGACGCTTCCCTCAGTGAGATACAGAGCGCCTTTGCCACCCTGCTGGCCAGCTGCAAGGCTACCTCGTATATGAGCAGCCTGCTCCAGGACGCCGTGATGAAGATTGCCCAGATGAGCAAGGTACCTCTGGACTTTATCAATAACGTCCTGGTCGCATCCCAGCGAGTCAAACCGGCGGTAGTGCGCCGGATATAGCCACTCCGAGAGGCAGGAGTCGCGAGCGTTACCCGCCGAAATCATTATTGAGGGGACTAATATGAGTAAGGTTGCCGTCCTGACCGACACCGTCACCGAGATGACCAAAGGGCTGGCCAATGAATACCACATCAGACTGGCGCCGATAAACATCATCATTGACGGTAAGCAGTACCCCGAAGACGAGATAGACCTGGTGTGGTACCGCAGCCAGATACCGAAGTGGAAGGAGCTGGGGAAGATACCCACCTCCTCGGCTATCTCGATAGGCTACTTCCTGGAAGCCTACCGGGAGCTGAGCCAGACGGCAGAGGCCGTTATTTACATCGGCCACAGCTCGCAGTTCGGGGTGTCGGTGAGTAACGCCCGGCAGGCTAAGAAGCTAGCCGAGGAAGAGCTACCCGGGGTCGCCGTCGAGGTGGTCGATACCTACACCATCTGCGGCGCCCAGATGCTTATCGCCATTGAGGCCGCCCGGGCCGCCGCCCGAGGTGAGGACTTACCCCAGATAGCCGGCCTGGCCCAAGAACTGGTTAAGAAGGTCAACATGGTCGCCCTCTTCGACGACCTAAGCCTTCTGGCCAAGGGAGGCAGGATACACAAGGTTCGTCCCTGGGCAAGCTCCAGAATCACCAACACGACGCTTCTGGAGGCAAGCAGCGCCACCGGGGGGCAGATGACGCCGCTCGCCCGGTGCCGGACCAGGCCGCAGGTGCTGGAGAAGCTGTTCGAAACCATAGTCGAGAGAAGCCAGGGCGGGAAGCTGCACGCGGCCATAAACCACGTTGACAGCCTCGCCGAAGCCGAGGAGCTAAAAGGACTAACCGCATCGCGGTTCCTCTGCGCCGAGGTCTTTATCACCCCGCTCTACCCCCTGGTCATCAACCACACCGGGCTGGAGTCCCTGCAGTTCTGCTGGTGGAGCGAAGACTGAGCTGGAACCCCGGACAAAATATTAAACACGAGGTACTAATCAAAAGACAATTAAGGAGGTCTTATGACAAAGGCTAACCAGAGGGTTACCGTAGCCGTGGATGCCATGGGGGGGGACTATGCCCCCGGCGAGCTGATTAAGGGTGCCGTCATGGCCGCCGAGAGGGGTGACGTCGAGGTAGCCCTGGTCGGTCTTCCCGATATTGTAGAAGCCGAGCTGGCTAAGCTTAACGCCTCCCAGCTACCCGTTTACTGGGTCAGAGCAGACGAGACCATCGAGGAGACCGAAAACCCCGCTCTGGCCGCACGGCGCAAGCCCAACTCCTCCATCGCCGTAGCCACCAGGCTGGTAAGGGACGGCGAAGCGGACGCCTTAATCAGCGCCGGCCCCACCGGCGCCGTAGCCACCAGCGCCATCCAGTACCTGGGCATGATAGAGGGCATGGAACGGCCGGTAATCGGCGGCGCCATCTTCGATGACGCTCCCAAAACGGTGGTCTTCGACTGCGGGGTCAACATGGACTGCCGGCCCTATCACCTGCTCACCTTCGCCGTTATCGGCACCGTCTACTGCCAGAAGCTGCTCAGTGTCGCCAACCCCACCGTGGGCCTGCTCAACATAGGCGCCGAGGAGACCAAGGGTAACCAACTGACCCGGGAGAGCCACCAGCTCCTCAAACGGAGCGGCCTCAATTTTATCGGCAACATAGAAGGCCACCAGCTTCTCAGTGGAAAGGCCAACGCCATCGTCTGCGACGCCTTTGTGGGCAACGTGCTGTTCAAATTCGTGGAGGCAATCGGCCTCTTCAAGGACATACCCGGGGCGCGGGGATACGACCAGGGTGGCGGGCTTATCCTCGGGGTCAACGGGATTGTGAGAAAGCTGCACGGCGCCAGCAAGGCCCCCCACGTCGCGGATACCATACATCAAGCCAAGGCAGCCACCAAGATAGACCTAATCGGGGCGCTCAAATCAGAGCTCAGGGCCGTTATCAAACGCACTGAATAAAGATTGGGAGGGGACAATGGGTAAGATAGCTATCGTTACCGATACCTCCGTTACCATCCCCGAAGACCTAATCCGTAAGCACGATATTCACCTGATGCCCCTGGTCTTTCACCTGGACAACAAGACCTACCGCGACACCATAGACGTTAAGACTACCGACGAGCTATTCCGGATGGTGAGTAAGTCGAGTAACTTCCCCACCACGGCCGCACCGCCTCCAGGCGAGTACGCCGAGCTCTACCGCCGCCTGGGGAAGAAGGTAGACGCTATCTTTAACGCCACCATATCGGCAAACCTGAGCATGACCTTTAAGTCAGCCACCCAAGCCAGGGAAGAGGTCAAAAGCGAGCTTCCCAATCTCCCCATCGAGGTATTCGACTCCAAGACCACGGTCGGCGCCATGGGCTTTATCGTCCTGGCGGCAGCCCGGGCCGCCGCCTCAGGGCAAGGTATCAAGGCGGTAGTCAAGGCGGCCGAAGACACCAGAACCAGGATAAACTACCTCTTCATGATGGATACCCTGTCATATCTAGCCAGGAGCGGCCGCATCAGCAAGGCCGCCGCCCTGGCGGGAAATATGCTGAGCATGAAACCGCTCACCGAGATATCCACCGTTACCGGCCGGCCCTCGGTGCTGGCGAGGCCGAGAACCAAGAAGAAGGCGCTGCAGAGCCTGGTGGAGACAGTCCGGCAGCGGGTTACCAGCCCGAAGCCCATCCACGTCATGATTGACCACACCGGACTCGTCGAGGAAGCGGAAAGCCTGAAAGAGACCTTCCTCAGCGAGTTTAACTGCGCCGAGGTGCTCGTCTGCCGCTATAACCCTATCGCCTCGCTGATTGTCGGGCCCGGCGGCGTCGGCTTCGGCTTCTATCAGGAGTAGCCTGCTTGAGACGGCAGTCGAACCAGTCTTATAAAACTTAGGAGAAAGAGCATGACGGAAAGCTATAAGAAAGTCTACGACATAAGTATCTCGCTGGGAGACGAATCCATCGACTGGCCGGGTAACCCGCCCTATGCCAGAGAGCTGGTATCCCAGATAGCAAACGGAGCATACTGCGACCTCTCAAAGATAACCATGACCACCCACGTGGGGACACATGTAGACACGCCGGCCCACTTCGTTGCCGGTGGGAAAAACCTTGATGAGTATCCCATCGAGCAGTGGATACGCCCGGCACATGTGGTGAGCATCAAGGATACGAGACTG
>CAZXVG010000012.1:0-14080 GCA_964644205.1 uncultured Dehalococcoidales bacterium
ACATCGTGGCTTCAGAAGGCGGGCGCTACGAGACCTATTATCCACACCCGAACTGGGCTACCCAGCGTATCTCCGAGGTAGAGGACGTTCTCCTAAAGAATGTTAAGGATGTCATCGCCAAGAGCCGTATCGACCCTAAAGATATTGCCGTTGCCTCGTTCACCAATCAGATGATGACCATGGTGCCGGTCGATAAAGAGGGTAATGTCTTAATGGACGAGGTGGGTATATGGTGCGACATGCGGCAGAACGAGCAGGCCGAAAGGCTTATGAAGGCCCTCGGGGGTAATGATGAGTACTACAGGATTACGGGTATAGGGTGGCAGCCGGCGCTGGCGCCTATCTGCAAGATTATGTGGTACAAAGACAACCTGCCGGATATATATCAAAAGACCTATAAGTTCCTGCAGTATAAAGAGCTGATTATAAACCGCTGGGCAGGAATACTGGCCACGGAACACGGCGATATGTCCATGAACGGCATGATGGACTGTACCAAGAGAGAGATATCCCCGCTGATATTCGAGGCGGCCGGGGTTGATGTAAATAAGATACCTGATATACGTGATTCCGACGAGATAATAGGCCATATCACTAAAGAAGCTGCCGCCAGGACAGGCTTGACAGAGGGAACCCCGGTTACACTGGGCTCCGGTGACGTGATTTGCGCTAACACCGGTGCCGGGATAATTAAGGAGGGTATGGCCTATACCTATATCGGCTCGGCAAACTGGTCCGGCGTATTCCGGGGAAAGCCGAGCCTGGATCCTAAATACAAGATGACCTGTAATACCATGCAACCCCAGGGGGGTTATCAACTGGAGATGACGACCTCTGCTGGCGGCATAGCGCAGGACTGGTTCAAGGATGCAATCTACACAGCAGAAGAGACCAACCCGGGTTCTCATATCTACGACAGAATGCGCGCCGACGCCGCAGCCATTCCGCCCGGTGCTAACGGGCTTATCTTCCTCCCCTACATCAGGGGTGGGGGAGCCCCGCACTTTGATATCAACGCCAGAGGCGCCTTTCTGGGACTGGGGATGGCCCACGACAGAAGGCACATGCTGAGGGCGCTTTATGAAGGAATCTGCTTCAACATGAGGTGGCTGTATGACCTGTACGAGGAGCTTAATATCCCCATCTTCAGTCTGGATGAGATTCGGGCAATCGGTGGCGGAGCCCTTAACGACCTTTGGATGCAGATATATGCAGACGTAAACGGGGTGAAGTTCAGCAGGGTCGCCTCGTCTCAACAGATGACGGCTCTGGGTGCGGCCATAATGGGCGGCATCGGGGCCGGCATCTGGCGTGACTACCAGGAGGCTACCTGCCTCATCAAGGTAGAGAAAACCTTTGTCCCCGACCCGAAAAATAATGAGGTATATAACGAGCTGTATCCCATTTACAGAAGCGCTTATTCGGATTTGAAAAACCTGTACAAATCCCTCACCGGCTATGTAGAAAAATAGCTGAGCTAGCGCCGCCGTAACGGCTCGTCTCCCGGAATCAGAGCCGGCCAGAGGGCTTTGGGTTAACAGAAGGTGACCAGGGTTGAAACAGAAGGTAGTTGTACTCAATTCCAGGGATAACGTGGCTACCGCCTTAGTTAGCCTGAGGGCCGGGGATATCTTGGAACTGGAGGCCGGTGGCGAGACCCGGACGGTAAAGCTAACTGGCGACGTACCCTTTGGTCACAAGTTCAGCCTGTTTGAAATAGAGCCTGACTCACCGGTAATCAAGTACGGTGAGGTTATCGGCCTGGCCACCGCCATGATAAATACCGGCGACTACGTCCACATACATAACCTGGTCAGTGCCCGGGGGCGGGGAGACCTGAAGGGGGGTAAAGGGTGAGCTTTCTGGGCTATCGCCGTCCCAATGACGCTGTAGGTGTCAGAAATCACATCGGCATTATTTCCACCACGGTATGCGCTACCGATCTGGCACTCTGGATATCCCAGCGGGTTCACGGCACCGCGCCCTTCCTTCACAGTCAGGGTTGCTGCCAAACCAAGCCGGACCTTGAGACAGTGACCCGAACCCTCATTTCATTGGGTTGTAATCCCAATCTGGCCGGGGTGCTGGTGGTAGGGTTGGGCTGCGAATCAATAGTCGCCGACGAGGTAGCTAACGGCATCGCCCGGAGTGGCAAGCCTGTGGCAAAGATACTGGCTCAAAAACTGGGTGGTATTATGGGCGCCCTGGCCGAGGGGGTTCGCATCGCCCAGGATATGGTATCAAAAGCATCCCAAATCAAAAGAGAGGAGTTCCCCGACAGCGAACTAGTCATCGGGGTCAAGTGCGGCGCTTCGGATACCACCTCCGGCCTGGTTTCAAACCCCGTAGCCGGAGCCACCTTCGATTTACTACTTGACCAGGGGGGCACCTGTGTCTTCGGGGAAACGACCGAGTTTATGGGGGCGGAGCATATCCTTGCCCGACGAGCGGCCACCCCCGAAATAGCCCAACGGATCATTAAGAGCGTTGCCGATATCGAGCAAAGGGTCAACGCCATGGGGTGTGATATGAGGGGCGGACAGCCTGCCGGCGGTAATATTCGCGGAGGGCTGAGCACTATTGAGGAAAAATCTTTAGGGGCCATAGTTAAGTCCGGCACCAGAACCATCAATGGCTTCTATGAGTACGGGGAAAGGGTCGATGGTAAGGGGCTATTCATCGTTGATTCGCCGGGACGAGAGCCGGAGATTCTCACCGCCCTAGCCGCCGCCGGGGTTCAGGTTATTCTCTTCAGTACCGGGCTTGGCGCTCCGCAGGGCTTCCCTTTCGTCCCTATAATTAAGCTCACCGGTAATCCCAACACCTACCAGGGCCTCAGTGATTATATCGACATCTTTATTGACATAGAGAACTCCACCATTGTTCAGGCGGGGCAGGAGCTATATCAAGAGGCTCTCAGGGTGGCTTCGGGGAAGCAGACCAAGGCCGAGATAATAAACTACGGCTGCTTCCCCAATATTCTTACCGTTGGCCCGATAATCTAGACTGGCGTTACCTGTGAATAACGGAGCGGGCTCCTGAGTTCGAAAGGTGGCTATCGGGGAAGGGGGTGACCAGGTAGAGAGCATGCGTCACATGGGGGGGAAATTCGCTGATTAAAATAAGGACCTATCAGGTTTAAGGGGGAATCATGTTAGTTGTCAGAACGGCTGCTAAATTTGAGTGGCAGATGTCAGCCAGGGTGGTATTTGGTCTTGGCGCCATCGACAGTATTGCCGACCGCGCCAGGTCGCTTGGCATGACCAGACCCATGGTGGTAACGGATAAGGGCATCGCTGATACCGACGACTTCAAGGCCGCCATCAAAAAGCTTGAGGCCGGGGGGACAAAACCCCTTGTTTGGCCCGAGGTCAAGCCGGACCCGCCGGATACCTCCGTCCATGAAGGCGCCAAGGTATATCTGAAGAGTAAATGCGACGGTCTTATCGGTTTCGGCGGGGGTAGTTCCATGGACACGGCCAGGGGCATAGGCTGTGTAGCCATGAACGGCGGGCGCATCAATGACTATTTCGCCGTTAACGAGGAGAAGCTGCCGATTAATAACATGCCGCCTCTCATCTGCGTACCAACTACGGCGGGTACTGCTGCCGAGGTAACTAACGTCTGTGTCATCAGCGACACCGCTAGGCATCAGAAATTCGCCTGTACCGACCCCCTGCTTTACGCCAAGGTAGCCCTGCTTGACCCGGCCCTCACCTTCTCACTGCCGCAGAGCCTTACCGCTTCCACCGGCATGGATGCCCTATGCCACGCGGTGGGGGGTTATATCTCCAACATGGAGAACCCCGTGAGCGATGCCTTAATCCTTTACGCCGTAGAGCTGATTTCCAAAAATCTCCGGCGCGCGGTATATACTCCGGATGATGCCGAGGCAAGGACAAACATGTTACTCGGCTCTGTTATCACCGGCCTGGGCTTCGGTAATTCCTTCCCCAGTCTCGACCACTCTGTCGGCCATGCTCTGGGAGCCGTCTTTCACATATCCCACGGACTGGCCTGTACTCTTTGCCTGCCGCAGTGTCTGGAGTTCAAGCGACCGGCCAGAATGGAAAAGATGGCGAAGCTCGCCGAGGTCTTTGGCATTAACACGATAGGGATGACCGATGAAGAAGCATCCCGGGCTTCTATTGAGGCGATAGAGGAGCTAATGTTCGATGTCGGCATTCCGACCCTAACTGAGGCTACCGGGGGTATGACTGAGGATGATGTGAACAGGGTAACCGAAAAGGTCATGAGCGACATGTGCACGGGCTGCACCCCGAGGCCGATTACAGCGGAACAAGTGGTTACTGAAATACTGCAGAGGGCCCTCGCGGAATAACCGGTTGCCGGGCACTGCTAACATGATAAGTTATCCCGGTGAGCAGACTGGCTGCCCGGGCGGCAATCAGGAGTAAGAGTGCTGTAAAAGACTAGTCTCTGCGTATACCACGTAGGACTCGCCATGCGAAACTTTGGGGGAAGCGGTTAACGGCGCTGGAGGGCATGATGCAACACACAGAGGAGGGCCAGTGATGGTCTCACTCAAAGCCTACGTTCTGGTCAAGGTCGAGCTAAATTGCGGACGTCGGGTCATCGAGGCTATAAGCAAACTGCAAGCTGTAAAGTCAGCTGATATGGTAAGCGGGCCTTATGACGTTATCGTGGCAACCGAAGCCAACGACTTAAACGACATCGCTGACTTGCTCGTATCCGAGATAAATGCAATCTCTGGAGTTACCTCGACGACGACATGTTTGGCGGTAACAGCCCAATAACTGCGTGCAGTCAATAACAGTAGCGACCAGAACGTGGGGTATCGCCATCTTCTTCGCCCGGAGGCGCATCGTATAGTAAGCGCAAGAGAACGGGTCTGTAAACCGGAAAGGCGTCTCAGCGACTAACCTACAACTGATTCTTAATCCCGTACGCTTTCTCCGGCTACCACCCCTAGCGATGCCGGCCGCGAGGGAACCCGCCACCCCCGCCACCGGAGGGGTACCGCCCGACGGGCCTACCCTGGTGACGATACTTGAAATCGTAAAGCTGGTAACCTGAGTGCCGGCAGTATATGCCCCGCCGGAGTAGAGACCGTCAGTCACGGTGCCGGTGTCACTACCGGCTTTAATTAAATCCCCCTTTCGGGTGGTAATCTATTGACCAGATAGGTGAAAGGTGCTATCCTACGCTGGGTGGATATAATGCTTAATTAGTAATCTCTAAAATGAACATGGGAATTCGGGCAGGTTCAAGAACTAAAGGCTAGCCGGGTGAGAAATCACCGGTTAGTTTTTTTTACCTGGTCATCAGGCGAATTAAGTAAGTAGGAACCAGAGATGAAAAGAAAGATTTTTAATATTATAATTACCCTGGTGCTGGCGCTGGGCTTCAGCCTGGCGACGGCGGCGCCAGTAGCAGCCAATGGACTACCCAGCGAGGTCTGGGTGGACGACGACTACTGCGAAAGCTGTGGCAACGACAGCCACACCTGGGGCTATGATGCCTTCAACGAGATTCAGGACGGTATCGATAACGTGGCCTCGCCGGGTACCGTCCACGTTTTAGACGGTACCTACACCGAAAACATTACCCTCAGAGCCGGCGTGGATGTGTTGGGATTGGGGGCGGGTAGCAGCATCATCGATGGCTCAAGCTCTAGCTCGGTGGTTACCGCCAGCGCCTGCGGCGCCACCACTCTGCTCGATGGTTTCACCATCACCAATGGTAACGGGTTTCTCGGCGGCGGGATGTACCTCGAAAACTCCCCGATGACGGTGAGTAACTGTACCTTTGAGAACAACTCGGCCAGTTATGGCGGCGGGATTTACGACCTCACCTGCTCATCACTGACCGTTACCGGCTGCACCTTCGACTCAAACACGGCTGTCCAATACGGCGGCGGGCTCTGCAGCTGGATGTCCACACTGACGGTAACCGGCTGTGATTTTACCGGAAATACGGCTCTGAGCTACTATGACCACACCTACGGCGGCGGGATGTGCAACTACAGCTCCGATGCCACCGTCAGCGACTGTACCTTCACCGATAACGTGGCCAACGCCTGGCCTAACTTCTCCGTTTATGGCCACGGCGGCGGGGTTTACAACCGGAATACCTCCGCGACAACGTTTACCGACTGTGAATTCACCGATAATCAGTCCGAGTACGGCGGCGGAATGCACAACGATACCGCCTCGCCGACGCTGACCAATTGCACCTTCTCCGGCAACCTGGCCCGCTATTATAATCACCAGGACTCGACCTATTACTACTATGACGGCGGCGGGATGTACAACACCAGCGGCAACCCGACGCTGAGCGGCTGCACCTTCGGCACCAACTCGGCTAATTCTGGCGGCGGGATGCACAACATCAACTCCTCGCCAACGGTCAGTGACTGCATCTTCGACTCAAACACGGTCGTCTGGAACGGCGGTGGGATGTATAGCTACAACTCCTCACCAGCGGTGACAAACTGCATCTTCACCGGTAACTCGACCACCATGGCTTGCGGCGGTAACGGCGGCGGGATGTTCAGTATTAGCAACTCCTCGCCGGTAGTGACCAACTGCTTCTTCTACGGTAACACGTCCGACAACGGTGCCGGAATGACCAATTATCAATCCACAACGACGGTAACCAACTGCACCTTTTACGGCAACACAGCCAATTCCTGCGGCGGCGTTGGCGGTGGGATGTTAAATCAGTATAGCGCCGTGGTGACGGTGAACAACTGCATATTATGGGGCGACAGCCCCCAGGAGATATTCAATGCCGAAGGCACAACCGTGACGGTCAGCTACTGCGATGTCGAGGGGGGATATAGCGGGACCGGCAACATCAATGATGACCCCCTCTTTGTTGACCCCGATAACGGTGATCTCCATATTCTCCCCGACTCCCCCTGCATTGATGTCGGCGACAACTCAGCGCCATCCTTGCCCGGCACCGACTTTGAAGGCGACCCCCGCATTCTAGATGGTGACGGCGATACGGTGGCTACGGTGGACATGGGCGCCGACGAGTGCCTGGCTGACGTCTGGGTGGATGACGACTGGCAAACCGGAGACCCGCCCTACGCTGAAGATACCGACGGAGACGCCGATTTCGCCACCATCACCGCAGCCGTTGGTGCCGTGGGCAGCGGCGGCACGGTTCATGTCCATCCCGGATACTATGTTGAGAAGGATATCACCATAGGTAAGCCTTTAACCATAGAATCCGTCTCCGGTGACTGGCACGATACCACCGTTGACCCTATAGAAATAGACCCCGTCTTCGCGCTTCTGGGTGAGGGCTCCGGCCCCTTTGCCAGCGATGTCACCATCTCCGGACTAACCATTTACCACGGTAGCTATGGCATCTATATCTTCGACGGGCTGGCGGCCGGCAGCACCGTTACCGTGGAAAACTGCCTCATCTACGGGAACACTAGCGCCGGTATATACGCGGGCAACCTTATCGAGGGGGATATCTTCATTGACGACTGCATTATCACCCAGAACGGCGTCAACGATACCGGCATTCA
Source organism: uncultured Dehalococcoidales bacterium (assembly GCA_964644205.1). Taxonomy (GTDB): domain Bacteria; phylum Chloroflexota; class Dehalococcoidia; order Dehalococcoidales; family UBA5760; genus UBA5760. Next base: position 7,529 of record CAZXVG010000012.1, read on the forward strand.
CCTCTCTATCATTGCCGGTACAGTAGAGATTACCGACAGCGTCGTCGGAGCCTACTGGGATGCGGTAGATGAGATTAGTTATCCGGGTAATGCCGGTAACGGCATAGAGATTGGCACCATTTCGGAAACGGGTGAGGTCCTCATCGACGGCAACAAGATTAGCGAAAACACCGGTAATGGCATCGCCGACTACATCAGTAGCGGCTGTTACGGCCATCTCACTATCACCAATAACGTTATCGGCGCTTATGACTATGACCTTACCTCGACGGACGGTCTCTTTAGCGGTAACGGTGAAAGCGGCATTTACATTGAACATGTGGGAGAAACCGGGGTTGTTACTATTGAAGGCAACCAGCTAGCCGATAACGTTTACGGCATCTGTTTTGGCGGGAAGACCATACTCGGCGAGGTTACCATCAATAATAACTATATCGGTGCCTGGACCGAGTACGCCACTATTGAAGAAGTGCTCTATACCAGGACCTTCTCCGGCAACGCCAGCAAGGGAATAGCCGCTTATAACGTAGCCGAGGGCGGCTCGCTGGTCATCATCAACAACAAGGTTGCCCAGAACGCGCTTATTGAGGTTGACTATACCGGGATATATATTGATACCACCTCGGGCAAAACTGTCATCTCGGCTAACCATGTCGGCTCGTGGACCCAGGATATTCCCGGCGGCGACCCGGTCACCTACCAGGGTAACGGCGGCCCCGGTATACTTATCGAAAACGCCGCCGGCGGCAGCCTGCTCATCCACGGGAATACCATTGCTGATAACATCGAGGTGCTTTCCGGCATCCATATCGAGTCAGCCGATGAGACCGCCGAGATTAACGTTCACCTCAACAATATACTGAGCAATGATGGCTACGGCGCTTACTATAACTACGGCGGCGCAGGTTTCCTTGCGGAGATTAACGCCGAGAACAACTGGTGGGGCGACCTGAGCGGGCCCGGTGGCGAGGGTGCCGGCAGCGGTGACGAGGTCAGCACCAGTGTTGACTACGAGCCCTGGCTTGAGGTCTCGGTGGAAAACGCTCTGGCGGGGACGATAACCGATGGCACCCTTGATAACACCACTGGGGCTGGTACCGAGGTAATAGTAGACGGTAGCGCCATCGTTACCGTAGCCGAGTACTCCGGCAACCCGGGCAGCAGCTTTAGCGGCGATACCGGCAAATATATCGACGTCTTTATCGACGACCCCGCCAGTGTTGATGAAGTTGAAATCCGGCTTTACTATACCGACGACGAAATCGCCGGGCTGGTCGAGTCATCACTGGTCATGCGCTGGTGGGACGGCACCGGCTGGATAGACTGCTCGGATAGCGGCGCGACCTATCCGGCGGGCGAACCCACCTACGACGGCTACATCTGGGCCAGGATAACGGATGAAACCACCCCGAACCTCACTCAGCTAAGCGGGACCGCCTTCGGTAGTCAGGGTAATACGCCAAGTGGAGGGGGAAGAACCAGCAGCGGGGACATCGGTACTGTGCCTCCCCAGATTTCAAGTGTCTCGCTCTGCTCTGAGGGGGTTACCGAGACCACGGCCGATATCTGCTGGATAACGAATAAGAGAAGCAACAGCCAGGTGGAATACTGGGCCAGCGCCAGCAAGCTGTCGCCCCTTGACGAGACACTGGTTACCGAGCATCATGTCCAGCTCACCGGCCTGGCCCCCTGCACCACCTATCACTACCGGACCATGTCCCAGGATAGTGCCGGTAACCTGTCGGTATCCGAAGAGCTCACCTTCACTACCCTGGGAGAAGCTACCCTAACCAGCAGTAACCTCTCCATATCCCCATCTGAGGTCGATATCGGGGGAACGGTAGACATCGGTGTCGTTGTCGGTAATACCGGCGGCTGTTCCGGCAGCTATACGGTGACGCTTAAGATAAACGGCGTCACGGAAGCGACCAAGGAGGTAACAGTCGCCGGCGGCGCCAGTGAAGAGGTAGTCTTTACCACGGTAAAGGACGAGGCTGGCAGCTATTCGGTAGACGTTAACGGGCTTGAGGGTTCATTCACGGTGCTCGAGGAACCGGAGCCGGGTTCGACGATGACAACCCCAGGCCCTTCGCCGATTGAACCTGAGCAGTCTCCGACACCGCCGCAAACTACATCTTCCTCCGGTATTGATTGGCGTATCCTCGGGCCGGTAATCGGAGTTGCCGTTTTTCTAGCGGTGTTTCTGCCAATCAGGCTGAGAAAAAGAAGGGCACCGTAAAGCTACGGTTCACCTGTCTACCGGTTGAGTAAACTAACCAACTCTGTTCGTTATCTATTCATTGCACAGTGGCTTACTTTGTTCAATATATTGCTATAGTTTTTCTCAACGGACAGGTCATCTCTCTTCAATGAAACGGCTGTTTATTATTTCCAACGGCTACGATTAAGGTGGATAAAATACCGAGAAGGTAGTGACCCGCCCCGGCTTCTTGCGATAGCCCGCTCAATCAAACAACTCATCCAACCAGTCCAAGATAACGGCGCATGACAGAGACAGGTTACCGACCTGGCAGTGGGAGTCGGCACCTTCTTCCTCCGTAAAGATATGCCGGGCCATCTTCCCGGAGACCTGTTCACAGAACTCCCCGAACTGTCGACGGGGCTCTTCACCCTCACCACTTCCCACCAGGGCCAAACAGGGACAGGCAACGTTCTTCAGCGCCTCACCCACTCTGAACTGCGTCAGGTACTGGTAGGTCGACTTGAAGGTTGCTCTCCCGAAGCGGCCAATCAGGGAGCTCATCATTTCCTTTTCCAGGGCTGTCATCTCATCGTCAGGAATCTGCTCCATGTCGCCGGGGCCGAAATCCTGGTCATCAGGCATCTGCGCAGGGTCAAAGCCGACGAAGGATGACATATAGGCATGGAGGTCGATGATGGGCGAGCTAGCTATCAGTGCCCTGATCCGCGGCTCGTGAGCCGTGGCGCGGGTGCAGAAGTAGCCACCGAAACTGATACCAAGAAGCGCCAGGCGCTCAGCACTCACCCCGGGATGGCCTGCAAAGTAGTCGAGTGCCGTCTTAACCGGTGTCTCGAAGTCCGGTTGGAACGTCATCTCCGGGTGGAAGCGTATACAGTCCATCTGCCCCGGCCCGGCGAAAAGCAGGACGCTATAGCCCCTCTGCAGAGCAGCAGCCCCGTACTGCAGGTAGGATTCCTCCAGAGTGCCGTCATAACCACTGACGATCATAAGAGTCTTTCGCGACGTAGCATCATCGGCGCGACTAATGAAGTAAGCGGGCAGGAATCTTCCCTCAAAGGGAATCTCAATCACCTCGCACTTGTGGCCTGTCAATTTCATAGACTTTATGAAGCACTCCCGGCTCTTCATCCCCATTTCCCTGTGCAGCGGCTTTCTGAAGTTGGTGAAGTATTCCGCGGCGCGGTAGGAGTTACACGCCCTGAGGTACTGCTCGCGAGCACTGATGTGGTGGCCTTTGAGCGCCCGCTCTTCAGCCTCACTCTCCTCCTTTCTGGCAAGGCTGGTGAATGCCTCCACCCAGCTCTCAGGAACACCGTCCTGGATGCGCCGGACGACAGCCAAACACTCGCCTACTGACGCACCTCCATAGGTGCATGTGCCCAGCTGCCGCAGAAGCTGGAAATCCATCTCCGCGCTTTCGAATCCCTTCACCCTTGTCTTGCTGCGTTCCAGTCTCGCACTCATCTCAGCCCTCCTTGCTTAATCTCAGGGGAGAATATCACATCTCCGCCCATTCTCACGGGTTAGAGCCGGCAGAATAACTACCCTTGCCACCACCCCCGGAGGCGACGGGCTCATAAGCCCATTGCTCCGCTGAACTTGAGGTTAACATAATGTATTCCTAACATCAAGGGTTACCGCGTTTGAAACCATCATTTTGCTTGAGTTCTTTACGACTGGCTTCTACAAATTCGGAACGTCTTAGTGCCGCAAACGGGGCAAGTCCGGTGACACAATATGACTGCATTAATCCGCCTCCGCTTTTGTCATAACGTAATCCATATCCAACCTGATGTCAATCATAAACCACGCGTTTACTCCTCGGAAACCCCCTTTGACCGGAGCCGCTTTCGAAAGTAGAATTGATTCTTACTATCGCATAAATAACCGGAAGCGAACTCGAGGAGAGCATGGATGTATATCAGGATAGTTTGCAACCGCTTTAGACGTATTGCTTGAGATGTGGAGAAAGGACTACAATGAGACCCGACCGCATAGCGCTCTTAGATGTAGCGTCGGGTAAAGCCGTAACCGTGTTAGCAGTACTAGCTTGTAGGTGAACTAACTACCGGCATCGGGTCGGAATTAAAGAGATTGAAAAGGAATTGGGGGTAATGGCAATGGAGAAAACAATCAACGGTCATACGAAACGCGAGGCGATGGAGCTCGCCTTCAAGCTGGGGTTTAAGAGCGAGCACAGCCTGTTTTCCTGTTCCCAGTCGACGTTCCACGCCATCACCACCGTCCTCGGCTACCGTAACGCGCAGTTGTTTAAGGCGCTCTCCATCTTTGAGAATGGCGGGGCGGATACCGGATTGAATAGCTGCGGCGCCTTCTCCGGGTCGCTGGCCGTCTTCGGCCTCTTTTTTGGCCGCGACTACGACCTGGGGCAGCGCGTCCAGATAAGCCTGAGGGGCCCCAGGCTGGGCGAGAAGCTCCTTGACAGGTTCCACGAGGCGTATGGCTCCGCCATCTGCAAGGATATACAGACGAGGTGCCTGGGCTTCAGTACCAGATTCCTGAAGGGCGCGAAGTTTGACCAGGTGGCATTTGAGAAGTTTGAGGCAGCCGGCGGGCATAGAATCGTGGCCCCGACGGTGGTGGGGCGGGCGGCCTACTGGGCGGTGGACATCATCTGGGATGAGCTTCCCGCAGACCAGGACCTTAGCGGTATTCCATCCAAGGAAGAGGCGGAGGCGGAGCTCGCCAAGCTCCCCGAGAGCTGCTGACGGTGGGCGTCCCGCGATAACACCCTGCTTTACGTCTATCAGCTTTTCTTGTCTGCTATCATATACTAATACTAAGGCAGTAATTCGGTTATTACTCTTCGCAATTCACGAACGTTTATCGGTTTGGCTAGGTAGGCGTCACAGCCGGCTTCAAGCGCCCGGTCCTCGTCTCCCTTCATAGCGTACGCGGTGACGGCAATGATGGGCTTGTTACTGAATTCAGGCCTTTCCCTGAGCTTCTTGGTTACCTCCCAGCCGCTCATTTTGGGAAGCCGCATATCCATTATGATGAGGTCCGGCAAATCCCTGGTAGCTACCTCCACGGCCTCTTCGCCATTAACGGCTTGCAGTATCTGGTAGCCCTGCGGCCTGAGGGCCGCTATCATTAGCTTCATATTAATGGGGTTATCCTCAACTACTAGTATCTTCTTAACCATCACGCTATTCTCCACTGTAAAATAATGCCATCTAGTTCCTGTGTGAACTCAGGATGTCTTCCACTATGGTCAGAAAGTCTTCCCGCCTGAAGCTCATCTTCTTCATAACCGCCGCGGCCTGGCTCTTCAGTAATTCACATTCCTCATCCGTAAGGTCCTTGACTGTTAAGATAATTACCGGGATATCCCGGGTATCCTGGTCGGCGCGCAGCCTTTCTATCACCTTAAACCCGTCCAGGTCGGGCATTAATATATCCAGTACTATCAGCGCGGGTCTATTCTCTTTGGCCATCATCAGTCCTTCCTGGCCACCGAAGGCACGAAGCACCCTGATGCCCCCTGCTTCCAGGTGGGATGCCACCAGCTTAACATCGGAAGGATTATCGTCGACGACCAGGACCCTGGCTCGGGGACCGACACCCAGTTCCGCCACTCTCTCCAATAACCTCTTTTTATCTTCTTTATCAAGAGGTTTGACAAAGTAATCGGCTACCCCCATGCTATAAGCCAGCTTCTGCTCCTCAACCACGGAGACGACTATTATCGGTATGTCTCTGGTCTTGGGCATTGACCTGACCTGTTGCAGCATCTGCCAGCCGCTTTTACCGGGCATCAATATGTCCAGCAGAATCAGAGAGGGCAGGGTTTCTTTGGCCTTGGAGATTCCCTCATCGGCTGACGATGCCTCGCTAACCTCATAGCCTTCGTTCTCCAGCCACGCCCTCAAGAGGTTTCTGGCTCCTTGGTCATCGTCCACCACCAGAACTCGCCTCTGCCCTTTTTCCACAGGTTTCGCTCTTACCCTGGAGGGCTCCTTAACGGTCGTTGTCTGTTCTTTCTGTTCTGGGGCTATCTTCCCGGCCAGTGGTAGGGTAAAGGTAAAATTACTGCCCTTGCCGTATTCGCTTTCTATCTGTAATTTCCCGCCGCTGGCTTCGACAAATCGCCTGACGATGGTCAGCCCCAGTCCGGTGCCGCCCCTGTTCTCTTCAGGTTTGGTGTATACCTGGGTAAACGGCTCGAGAATCTTTTCCTGGTCTTCTTTCTTAATCCCGATGCCGTTATCAATAATACTGACCTGGCACCACTGGTCTGTCCGCTTGGCTCTAATATCTATTTTACCGCCGGGGTCCGTAAATTTAATGGCATTATTCACCAGGTT
>CAZXVG010000013.1:0-6103 GCA_964644205.1 uncultured Dehalococcoidales bacterium
TACCGGACGTGGTAATCCAGCACTTTACTCACATTCCCTGGCCCTCTTTATCCTACTGGCAACTGCTACCCAGCTCCATGCGGCAGGCAATCTTCGAGAGCCTGTGCGCCGCCGACATCGTCGGGCTGCAGACAGTGCGCGACGTCTACAACTTCCTCCGCTGCTGTGAATCGTCACTTGACAAGGCCAAGGTAGACTACGAGCAGCACACCGTCAACATAGAAGACAGGCTTATTAAGGTTAAGGCCTACCCCATCTCAATCGATGTTGTTGGTCTCAAAAAACTGACTTCCTCGACCAGACTAAAGGAATACGAGGCAAAGCTGCGTCCGCTCTGCGGCGAGCGAACCATAGTCCGGGTGGACAGAGCCGAGCCCAGCAAGAATATCACCCGTGGTCTCAGGGCCTTTGATAAGTTGCTGGAACGCTACCCCGAGTTCCGGGGCAAGGTCAAGTTCATCGCCTTTCTGGTGCCGACCAGAAGCCACCTGAGGCCGTACCAGAGATATATGCAGCAGGTAAACGAGCTCATCGAGACCATAAACAGCAAGTATGCCACCGAGGAATGGTACCCCATCGACCTATTCTACGAGAACAACTACGTACAGGCCATGGCCGGCATGAGCCTCTATGACGCCTTACTGGTGAACGCGGTCATCGACGGCATGAACCTGGTAGCCAAGGAAGGCCCCACCGTCAATAACCGTGACGGCGTCCTGATACTATCGGAGACGGTTGGTGCCCACGAGCAGCTGGGGCAGCATGCGCTTACGGTAGCCCCCGCCGACCTGGAAGGAACCACGCAGGCCCTCTACACAGCGCTGACCATGCCCCCCGAAGAGAGAAAGAAGCGCGCCCGCGCCCTCAAGAAGTCCATCGAGGCTGAGGATATCACCAACTGGCTCCGGCACCTGCTGGGAGACGCCGTCAGCCTGGCCGAGGAACGTTCTAAGAAAACCCCCTGAGAAAAATGCGCCACATCGCTTACCCCGCTCAGGGGAAGGGCTGCTTCTGCACAAGACCGCCCGGCAAGCCTAGCCTGGCGGGGGCGGCTGCCTCCGGGCTCCGGGGCCGGTCTCCGGCAGCCCCAGGGCGACGCCAACCGCCGCCACCGATACCGCGACCAGCACCAGAAAGGAGTTATCCAGGCTCCCGGTAACGTCCAGGATGCGTCCCCCCACCAACGCCCCGAGAACCCCTCCGACATAGCCCAGGGACAGTATTATGCCGCTTGCCTTACCCACGTCCTCCCGAGGCATCATCTCAACCGGCAGCGCCAGTATGGTGGTGAACCGGGCAATGATGGCCACGCCCACCACGGCCATCAGGAACCAGCTCATGGGTATGGTGGCGTCGATGACCCCCCAGGCGGCCAGGGCAAGAATAATGCCCGGTACCCAGAGAAAGGGCTTCCTCAATCCCAGCCGGTAGGCGAGCCGGGGCATGAAGATGGCAGCCGGGATAGAAACCCAGATAGCCACCGAGGCGATAATCCCGGCCAGCTCCGGGGTCGCCCCCTTTAGCCTCATCAGGGTGGGCACCCAGCCGGTCCAGCTGTAGAAGAAGAAATTGTGCAGCAGCAGCAGACCGGCCGCCAGCCACAGCTTCTTCTGGCGCATTACCTGGCGGAACGGAGTCTTATCCTGGCTCACCGGCCCGGAGCCAGAATCAACGCGGGCCGGTTCTCTAACCAGCGCCCACCACAGCACAGCCGCCACGACAGGCGGGATACTCCAGATAAAAAAGACGCCCTGAAAGGTACCCGTCAGGGGCAGGAAAAGGGGTATCGTGGCCGCCAGGGCAAAGGCGACGCCGACCAGCAAACCGGAGGTGAGCAGCCCGGTGGTCACCCCGGCCCGCTCCCGGGGAAACCAGGCGCTTACCAGCTTGGGTATATTGGGAAAGGAAAGGCCCAGCCCGACGCCGTAGATTAAGGTAAAGGCCAGCAGGCTTGCGGCATCGGTGGCGAAACCCCGCAAAAGGGTGCCGGCCACCATGACGATGGCGCCGATGCCGGTCGCTCTCCTAACGCCTATGCGGTCGGCGAGCAGACCGCCGGGGATAGCCAGGACCACCAGCATCAGAACCGGGGCGATATAGATAAGGCTGGTTTGAGTATGGCTTAAGTGCAGCGCCTCCTTCAGGATATGCTCCATAGGGGGGATACAGAACATGGGGGCCCACATGGCGAAGGCCATCAGCCAGGCACTGACCAGCATGGTTCGGGGTACGTAAGACCCTTGCTCCGACGGCAACCTCAGTGCTCCAAGAGAGAATTCGATAGACCAGCAGGGGAAGAACCCGACCTGCCAGCCCGCTTCGAGACGACCTTTACTATAGCATCAAGTAACCTCCGACCTCAAGCTGAGACTAAAAAGCCAGACTCACCAGTTAATGCCGGAACCGTGCTCGACAAAGCCGCCGAAATAGGCTAAAGTGTTACCGAAGATAAGGGCGCAAATTATCTTGTCCTTAAGCAGGCGGGGGACAGAGAGGAGGCACCATGAAGGTTCGTAAGGCGGTTATCACCGCCGGCGGCTGGGGGACGAGGTTCTTACCCCTCACCAAGTCCCAACCCAAGGAGATGCTGCCCCTGATAGATAAGCCGCTCATCCATCATGCCGTGGCCGAGGCCATAGATTCCGGTATCGAGCAGATTATCCTAGTGACCGCCCTGGGTAAGAACGCCATCGAGAACTACTTCGACCGCTCCTTTGAGCTGGAGTATTTCCTGGAGAAGAAGGGGGAAAGGGAGCTCCTTAGAGAAATGCGCACCATCTCCAATCTGGCCAATATCTGCTACATCCGGCAGAAGGAGCAGCTGGGTCTCGGTCACGCTATTTTTGAGACCAGGGGTATTGTCGGTGATGAGCCATGCGCCGTCCTGCTCCCCGATGACATTATCGCTAGCCGGGTGCCCGCCCTTAAGCAGCTGCTTAGTGTCTACGAAGAGCACCAGACCAATGTCATCGCGGTGCAGCGGGTCAGCCGCCAGGAGACGGTAAACTACGGTATTATCAAGTCGCAGCCGATTAAAGAGCGTCAGCACCGGGTCCTGAGCCTGGTGGAGAAACCGGAGCCGGACGAGGCCCCCTCAAACCTGGGGATAGTGGGGAGATACGTCCTCATGCCGGAGATATTCGCCACCCTCAAGGTAACGCCGCCGGGTAAAAAAGGGGAGATTCAGCTCACCGACGCCCTGCAACTGCTGCTTGAGCGTCAGGAAGTAATTGCCTGCGAGTTCGAAGGGACAAGGTACGACACCGGCACCCCTCCGGGCTGGCTCAAGGCAAACATAGCCTTCGCCCTGAACCACCCCGACATCGCCCCGGAACTCAGGGAATATCTGCGTAAGCTCCTCTGACCACCGGGGCGGCCCAGGCTACCGGCTCCCGCGCTACACCAGGCGCCGCTTCGTTGACAGGCAGCCCGACTTACACTAAAATCGTATCGTATCTCTTTTTATTTTAAGCAAGGCAGGTAGACCGTGACCGGTGACGAAATCCGGGACGCATTCTTAGAGTTCTTTGCGGACAAAGGCCATAAGGTCATGGCCAGCTCATCCCTGATACCCAGCGGCGACCCCACCCTGCTCCTCACCAGCGCCGGCATGGTGCCCTTCAAGCCCTACTACCTGGGCGAGGAGCTACCACCCAACCGCCGCCTTACCTCGTGCCAGAAGTGCTTCCGGACAACCGATATCGAGGCGGTGGGCGACCCGCACCACCTTACCTTCTTTGAGATGCTGGGGAACTTCAGCATCGGTGATTACTTCAAGCGCGAGGCCATCGACTGGGCCTGGGAGTTCGTCACCCGGAACCTAGCGCTTACGCCCTCGAGACTGTGGATAACCATCTTCCACGACGACGAAGAGTCCTTCGGCTACTGGCGGGAGACAGGCGTCCCCGAGGAGAGGATACTGAGGTTCGGGGAGAAGGACAACTTCTGGGGGCCGGCCGGTAACTCCGGGCCCTGCGGCCCATGCAGCGAAATCCACTACGACCTCGGGCCGGAGGTCGGCTGCCAGCGTCCCTCCTGCGCCCCCGGCTGCGACTGCGGGCGCTTTTCCGAAATCTGGAACCTGGTATTCACCCAATATAATCAGGACGAGAGCGGCAAGCGTACTCTGCTCCCCAAGCCCAATATCGACACCGGCATGGGCCTGGAGAGAGCCGCCGCCGCCTTGCAGGGCAAAGGCTCGGTCTACGAAACCGACCTCTTTTTGCCCCTGCTGGAGTGCGTCTCCGCCCTGGCGGGGAGGCGCTACGGCGCCGACGACGAAGCCGATAACGCCCTGCGCATCGTGGCTGAGCACGGGCGGGGGATTACCTTTCTCATCGCCGACGGGGTTCTCCCCGCTAACGAAGGGCGGGGCTACGTCCTGCGCCGCCTGCTGCGCCGCGCCGCACTCTTCAGCCGACGGCTGGCCGAGGGGAAACCCTTCCTCACCGAGGTCGCCAAGACCACGATTCAGAAGATGGGCCACGTCTATCCCGAGATAAGGCAGAAAGAGGACTTTATTCTCCGGGTTATCGCCAGCGAGGAGGACAGGTTCAGGGAGACGCTCAGCATCGGCTTAAGGCTGCTTGACGAAATCATGGAGAAAGCGTGCCACCGCAAGCCAGCCCGCATCTCGGGAAAAGAGGTCTTCAAGCTCTACGACACCTACGGCTTCCCGGCGGAGCTGACTACGGAGGTCGTCTCCCGCTCCGGTCTCTCGGTAGACCTGGCCGGCTTCGAAAAGGAGATGGCCGGGCAGCGGGAGCGGGCCCGGGCCGCCCACAAGTTCGAGGGGAAGGGGAACGTTAGGGTAGGGGGACAACTTGACATAAAGGAAACCCGGTTCGTCGGCTATGACCGGCTCGGCTGTAAAGCAGCCATTACCGAGATTCTGGTCGATAGCAAGCCCGCCGCTACGGTAAAGGAAGGCGAGGAGGCAAGCCTTATCCTGGACTCCACCCCGTTCTACGCCGAGATGGGGGGGCAGCTGGGGGACACCGGTGACATAATCGGTAAAAAAGGCAAGTTTCTAGTGACCAACACTATTTACGGCCCGCAGGATGTCGTCCTCCACCAGGGGAAGGTCACCGAGGGCAGCCTGACTGTCGAAGATGAAGTCGAGGCGGTGGTGGACCGGGAGCGGCGGCTGGATATCGCCCGCAACCACACCGCCACCCACCTCTTGCAGCTGGCGCTGCGTCAGGTGCTGGGCGAGCACGTTGAGCAGCGGGGCTCGCTGGTAGCCCCGGAGCGGCTCAGATTCGACTTCTCCCACCTGGAGGCGCTGACCGGGGAGGAAATCCGCCGGGTAAGCCACATCGTCAACGATACCATCCGCCGTAACCTGCCGGTATACGGTCAGCTTACGTCCTATAAGCAGGCGGTAGCGGAAGGCGCCACCGCCCTCTTCGGTGAGAAATACGGCGACGAGGTCCGGGTGGTGAAGATAGGGGAGACCGCAGTCAGCGCCGAGCTCTGCGGCGGCACCCACGTGGCGTCTACCGGGGAGCTCGGCCTCTTCCAGATTACCAGCGAGGACGGTATCGGCACCGGACTACGCCGTATCGAGGCGGTTACCGGTCGGGGGGCTGAGGAGTACGTCGCTAATCAGCTAACTAGTTTACATAATATTGCCGAATCTCTCAAGACATCGCCCGGTGAGCTTGAGGATAGGGTAGCAGAGCTGGCCGCCGAGCTGGACGGAGAGCGCCGCCGGGCGCTAAATCTGGAGAGAGAGCTCGCTCACAAAGTAGCCGCCTCGCTAGCGAGCCAGGTAGAGGTGGTCAACGGGGTGAAGGTGCTCGCCGCCAGGGTGCCGTCCTGCCGGCTGGAGACACTTCGGGAGACCAGCGACCAGCTCCGCGAGCAGCTAAAGAGCGCGGTCATCGTTCTGGGCACGATACATAACAATAAGCCCCTGTTTCTGGCGGCGGTAACCCCAGATTTGGCGGAGCGGGGCTATCATGCCGGCGAGATAGTTAACAGGGTAGCCGGGGTAGCCGGGGGCAGGGGAGGCGGCAAGGCCCGGTTCGCTCAGGCCGGGGGCAAATACCCAGAAAAGCTGGATGAGGCGCTGCGACTGGTAAGGGACTTCATTCAGGGG
>CAZXVG010000013.1:6113-13993 GCA_964644205.1 uncultured Dehalococcoidales bacterium
CAGCACCACGCGCAGCCTGGGTCTTGATATCGGCGACCGTCGGATCGGGGTGGCCCTCAGCGATCCCCAGGGCATACTGGCCAGCCCGCTTACCGTTATCTCCCGCCAGAGCGAGGCGGCGGACATTGCGGCCATCAGTGACCTTATCACCCGGTATCAGGTCGAGCAGGTCATCGCGGGCCTACCCCGCTCCATGGACGGCAGCCTGGGCCGGCAGGCAGAAAAGGTACAGACCTTTGTCCGCAGCCTGAGCCGAGGGTTGCCGGTTCCCTTAGAGTTCAGAGACGAGCGCCTGTCTACGGTATCCGCCCGGCGCCTGATGCGGGATAACAAGAAAAGGGGAGGCCGGCATGATGATGCCATAGCTGCGGCTCTCATCCTGCAGATGTACCTGGATGAGAGCGCCAGCCGGGAGCTTGACAGCCCGCCGACAGAGATTTAACATATCTCCAGTAGCCAACAACGGAAGGGTCAGTTTGGGCCGAGGTGATATTATGACTAAAAGAAAGGTCAAGCGCAGCTACTTCGAGAGCCTCTACGAAATGGCTGCCGCCATGAACTCAGCCCGTACCCCGGAAGAGGTGCTCTCCTCCATCGTGGAGAACGTAGTCGATACCCTGGGGGCCAAGGGCTGCTCCATAATGCTCCTCACCCCGGACGGTACGAGGCTGCTCCATACCGCCGCTCACGGACTGAGCGACTGGTATATCAGAAAAGGGCCTTACCTAGCGGACAAGAGTATTGCCGAGACACTGGCGGGTAAGCCGGTTACCATTCTGGACGCGTCCACTGACGAGCGCATGCAGTACCCAGAGCAACAGACCAAGGAGGGGGTTGCTTCCATCCTGTCCGTGCCCATGATGCTTAGAGACGCGGCTATCGGGGTAATGCGGGTATACACCTCAGAGCCGCACCACTTCAGTTCGGATGAAATCTCCTTCGTACGCGCGGTAGCCGATCTGGGCGCCATCGCCCTGGAGAACGCCGAGCTTTACGAGTTCGTCCACAAGGACTACGTGACCATCAGGCGGGAGCTACTTGAGTGGCGGGCCGCCTTCGGTGACGAATGGATAGGACAGGGGCCCGAGGTTGTGGCCCACGACTGGTGGAAGTTTATCTAGCCGCCGCCTGTGCTTTTGGAATCACCAAACGAGCCGCTGGCTGGCTGGTATCCCCGATTTCAGGTCGGGCTCGGCTAATATATTAAAAGGCATAAGGCTAGTATAACCCCGGCTGGAACCTCAGAGGCAGACCTAGCCCGGGATAAATAATTAACATCGAAGGATTGATTTTACTGGTGACCGCAGACCTCACCCTGGCTATTGGAATAATGGTAACCGTCGGTTTGCTCGGCGGGGTATTATCAAACAAGCTAAAGTTTCCTCGGGTTACCGGCTACATTATTGTCGGTATTATTCTCAGCCCTTCTGTCCTGAATCTCGTTTCCAAGGCTACCATTGAGAGACTGGATATCATCACTCACGCCACCCTGGGTGTCGTCGCCTATTTAATCGGCGCCAGTCTCCGTATGGAATCAATCCGAAAGCTGGGTAGAAGCATCGCCTGGATAACCCCTATTCAGAGTCTGGGCGCCTGGCTCGTGGTCACCCTGGCCCTGGCCTTCATCGCCCCCCGTATCACGCCCGTCCCCGGGGCCACCTTCATGAACGAATACTTCCCCATGGCCCTGGTCGTCGGGGCGATAGCTTCGGCGACGGCGCCGGCGGTGACCATGGCGGTAATCCGCGAGTTAAAAGCCAGAGGGCCGCTGACCACGACCCTGCTGGCGGTGGTCGCCCTTGACGACGCTATCGCCGTCATTGCCTTTGCTGTTGCCTCCGGGGTTGCCCAGTCCATGGTAATCGGCAGCAGCAGCATACCGCTCTACCAGTTGGCGGCGGTTCCTTTCCTGGAGATAGCCAAATCCATCGGCATCGGTGCCGGCCTGGGCTTTGCCTTGGTGTACCTCACCAAGCTCGTTAAGACCCGCGCCCTGCTGTTAGCCGCAGTCCTAGGAATGATTCTACTGAGCACAGGGCTAGCCACCTTCGCAGGCGCCTCACTAATTATGGCTAACATGACACTCGGTTTTGTGGTCGCCAACAGAATACCGGACAGTGAAGCTATCGGCGTAATTGAAGGCATTGAAGAGGTTGTTTTCGCCATCTTCTTTGTGTTTTCAGGTATGCACTTTGAGGCTAGCGTTATGAGAACAGCCGGCACCCTAGCACTAGTGCTCTTCGGAGTCAGATTCGCCGGCAAATACTTCGGGACGGTAATCGGCGCTAAAATCTCCCGGACGTCAGACGAGGTGAAAAAATACCTCGGTTTCGCCCTGGTACCCCAGGCAGGCGTCGCCCTCGGCCTAGCGCTACTCGCCGAGGAGATGTTCCCCACCCTGGGACACCTGCTTTTTAACCTGGTCCTGGGTTCAGTTATTATAAATGAGATTGTAGCCCCACCGCTAACCAAATATGCCATTACCAAGGCTGGCGAAGCCGGGGGAGTCGTCGAGTCAGCGCCGGGAGCCCAGTGAGCCCCCCTTTAAGTCTGCGAAAGAACTAGAAATACCGAGGCCGAGTTGACCTATGCCCAACAAGATTTCTACGACCATATATTATCAACTATATATTATATTCTGACAGATATTTGGAAGGCGATATAAGACGTGTTAGGGTAGACTGTTTACATGGTTAAAGAATCCTTACTAGCCATAGGGGTAATGGTCGCAGTCGGGCTGCTCGGCGGAATGCTGGCGAATAAGCTCAAGTTCCCGAGAATCACCGGCTACATTATTATCGGCGTTCTGCTGAGCCCCTCCATCTTAAATCTGGTACCGCAAGCCACCATAGAGTCCTGGGATATAATCAGCACTGTAGTCCTGGCCATCATTGGTTACGCCATCGGCGGCAGTCTTCGCCTGGAGTCGATAAGGAAACTGGGCGGAGGTATTGCTTGGCTGACCCTCGCTGAAGCTCTGGGTGCCCTGGGCATCGTAACCCTAATCATTACCCTTACCGGGCCACTAACCCTGGCTATCCCCAACGCCAGCCCGCTGCACACCTACTTCCCACTGGCCCTGGTCATCGGAGCCGCGGTCTGTCCGGCAGCACCAGCCGTCACCTTAGCGGTAATCCGTGAGTTAAAAGCCAGAGGCCCCCTGACTACGACGCTGCTGGCGGTGGTAGCCCTCGACGATGCCCTTGGTGTTATCCTCTTTGCCATCACCCTGGGGGTGGCCAAACCTCTGCTGGGAGGTGCCGGCGGTATCTCCCCATATGAAATGCTGGGCGTTCCGGCCCTGGACATACTGAAGTCCTTAGGAATAGGGGTGGCTCTGGGTTTCGCTCTAATCGGGATAACCAAGCTGGCGAGAACCCGGGCGCTGCTTCTGGCCTCGGTTTTGGGAATACTCATGTTGTGTGTGGGTCTGGCTGAGACGCTAGGCATCTCGGTAATACTGGCCTGCATGGCGATTGGTTTTGTGACCAGGAATCGGATAAGCAAAGTGCTGGAAGACGAGCCGTTTGCCGTCATTGAAGGTATTGAGGACTTCGCCTTCGCCGTGTTCTTCGTGCTGGCAGGTATGCACTTCGATTTGAGCGTCATAAAAGCATCAGGCATCCTGGCGGCCCTGATTTTCGCGGGCAGGTTTTCCGGTAAGTACCTGGGAATAAGAGCCAGTGCCCGGAGAGCCCGGGCACCGGACGTTGTCAAGAAATATCTCAGCTTCGCCCTGCTGCCTGAAGCCGGGGTCACCATCGGGCTGGCGCTTATCGCCAAGGATGCCTTTCCCGAGCTGGGTAGCCTGCTACTAAACGGAATCCTGGCCTCGGTCATCGTCAACGAGCTTGTAGCGCCACCACTAACCAAATACGCCATTACTAAGGCTGGCGAGGCAGAAGAAGTTAAAAAACCAGTTCCGGAAGCTCAATGAGTCTGGACTTTCAGGCTACATTAAGCTATTGTATCTTAGAACCGGTTGGTAACAGCCATGTACCTGATTGATAAGTCATTCAAGAAGGCGCCAAAGCCCTATATCCGCCAGGGCCTGCTGGCAACCCTGGTGGTAGGCATAATCCTCTATATCTTCAGATTTTTGAGCGGGGACATTATTATTGTGGCTGCCCTGGGGGCCAGTACCTTTATCGTCTTCGCCATGCCGGACTCGGTTACCGCCCAACCAAGAAGGCTAATCGGGGGGCATGCCGTGGGACTAGCCTCCGGCGCCCTCGCTTACTTCGTTCTGCTCAGCGGCTACCTGGATACACCAGCCGTCAGCCAGGACGCCCTTTTCATACTGGCCGGGGCTTTATCGGTGGGGCTGTCTATCTTTCTGATGACGATTACCAATACCGAGCACCCCCCCGCCGCCACCACCGCCATCGCCATCGTCGCCGACGGCTGGTCATATAAAGTGGCTATTTTCGTGCTGCTGAGCGCCCTGTGTCTCGCCCTAGCCCGGAAAATTTTGCGCCCGCACCTGAAAGACCTGTTCTAAGCCGCCGCCCAATCCGCTTGTCTAGGCTTCGTCGCTAATGGTCTCGACCCGCATCCCCTTGGAAATGACCCAGGTTATCCCGGCTTCAATATCTTCGTCTCTGCCCTCAAGCTCCAGCATTATCCAGCCCCTCTCCTCATCCAACTCAGCCCGCCGAATATTAGCTACCAGGTTGAACTGCTGGCTAATGGTATAAATAACCGGCTCGGAAAGCAGTTCTCGGGGATAGTTGAGCATCACCCGCCGTTTTGACATTCCACCCCCCTTATGCCTGAGTCCCAGGCAAATATTTTAGCGGCCTAACCGCCATCAACCAAGAGCAGGATGGAAAGCTCATCCCCATCCGCAACCGGCCTGTCCTGCCCGGCGGCGCGGACGCTCTTTCCACCAAGGTAGATATCAATAAAGGGCGAAAGCCCTCCCTGCTTATCGAATAGCTCCGCCTCCAGAGCCGGGAACCGGGCTACCAGTCCCTTAAGGCAGTCGCCAACTGTAGCACCTTCAAGCTCCACCGTGCCGACGCCGGTAGCCCGCTGAAAGAACCAGGGGATATCTATCCTCACTCTCATGAGCCCCCTCTTCAGCCGCCGGTACTACCAACCCGAGGCCTCTCGCCCTGCGGTGCTGTGTGACAAACCCTGACCTCACCCCAGAAGCCCATATCGCCGCCGATAATAATCACCACCCCCCTAAGCCCCTCGATACCCCGCGCCCGCTCAAGACCGCTGTCGATATCGGCCGGCCGCTCAATAAGATTGGCGACAGCCGTGGCCGCGGCGTCAGCCAGGGCCGCCGACCCGGCCAGAGAGATGACGGCATCAGCCCGGCCGTAGCTCAGCGAGTGCCCCACCGTGCCCGAAGAGGTACAGATTCCTAACGGGGTATCTGCCGCCTCTATCTCCAGACCGAGCTGACCGGTAAGCGGTGATTTGCCGGCATAAATCCCGACCACCCGCTTCTTAAGGCTCTTAAGATAGATATCGCCCCCGTTCTCCACGATTATCTCCGGGGTAAAGGGCGCTAGCTCACGGCCGACAAACTCAGCGATGGCCCCGGCCACCGCGGCCATCGGGCCCACCCCGGCCCTCACTGCCGCCTCCATCATCGCCTTTACAATATGAGGGGCTTCTCCGTCAACCGGTAACGCCTCCAGGGCATCAAGGAAGACGGGATGACGCTCGATATAGCCTTCCAGCGCGCCACGGTACTTTTCTACCAGACGCCGGGCCTTTCTCTTAAGATTGGTGCCGGCGCTGATGCATAAGTCCGTCTCCCCGGCGACCACGTTAAAGGTGACTAAGTCAGCATCCCTAATCCAGTGTCGGTAGCTCCTCGGCTGATACATCGGCTAGAAGTGAAGCTCCATGGCTCTCGGAGGGCAGGCGGAAAGGCAAATCCCGCAGGCTAGGCACTTATCGTCGTAGAAATCGACCCGACGGGTAACCGGGTCGAGCAGAAAGGCACCAGCGGGACAGATAGCAACACACGCCCCGCAGTGAGTACACCTTTCCTCGTTACGGATGACATTCTGACTGAGCGACTGTATCCTCACCCCGCGCTTGATTAGATACTGGATGCCCTGGTCATAATCGGCCTGCTTGCCCTTGAGCTCCAGCACCATCAGGCCTTCGTCATCGGGGGTGATAGAGGCCTTCAGGATATTGAAATCGAGGTGGTACTCCCTGACCAGCCGACACACTATCGGCTGGTCCACCATGCGTCTCGGAAAGTGGAGGACCACCCTCTTAGATACCGTCATTAAAGCTACCTCTATCGTTTTCTCAGGCACTGATTTGCCACCGCTGCTGTCTTAATATTATAATCACCTTGTCCGAAAAGCAAGTAACTGACGGGAAACCAGCACCCCCTTCGCTATCCGCCGCCTCAAAATCGTCAGTAATCACTAGCCTGCAAACCTGCTAGAACAGAGAACGCTATGGGTAAGACACTCTCGGAAAAGATACTGAGCACCAAATCGGGGAGTCCCGCTAAGGCGGGCGACATCGTTATCGCCGAGGTCGACCTGGTCTTCGTCCAGGACACCACCGGGCCGCTCACGGTGAGACAGTTCCGGGCCGCCGGTTTCAAGCGGCCGGCCAAGTCCCTGAAGGCCGCCCTCTTCCTCGACCACGCTGCCCCCAGCCCGAACCGCGAGCTTGCCAACGACCACCAGCTCCTGCGCGACTTTGCCCGGGAGACAGGCTGCCTTCTCTCCGACGTCGGCGACGGCGTCTGCCACCAGATAGTAGCCGAGTCTCTGGCTAAACCCGGGGCGCTTATTATCGGCGCCGACTCCCACACGGTAACCGCCGGCGGGCTGGGGGCCTTTGCCTGCGGCATGGGCTCCACCGACGTCGCCGTTGCCATGGCCCTGGGGAAGACCTGGCTGCGCGTCCCCGAGAGTATCAGGGTAGCGCTGTCGGGCAGCTTCGCCAGCGGGGTCTACGCTAAGGATCTCATTCTCTACCTCATCGGGCAGATAGGGGCCGCCGGGGCTACCTACCAGGCGCTGGAGTTTAGCGGAGAGGCCCTAAGCGCCATGAGTGTCCCCGAGCGCCTCACGATAGCCAATATGGCGGTCGAGGCCGGTGCCAAGGTGGGCCTCTTCCCCAGCGACCAGGTAACCCGCCGTTATCTCGAGGAGCAGGGGAGGGGAAGGGACTACCAGCCGCTCTCCGCTGATGAGCCCGCAGACTACGTGCGCACGATTGATATTAATCTGGCGGAACTGGAACCGGTGGTCGCCAGGCCCCACACCGTGGATAACACCGCCCCCGCCAGAGAGCTTAAGGGAACCAGAATCCAGCAGGTATTTATCGGCACCTGCACCGGGGGACGCCTCGACGACCTGGCCGTAGCCGCCGCCATTCTGAAGGGACGGCAGCGCCACGAGCAGACCAGGCTGATAATCGCGCCGGCGTCGCGAGCCGTCCTTAAGGCAGCCATCGCCGCCGGCCACATCACGACCCTGCTCCAGGCCGGGGCGCTCATTCTGCCGCCGGGCTGCGGCCCGTGTCTCGGTCTCCACCAGGGCGCCCTGGGAAGCGGGGAGAACTGCCTGTCTACCGCCAACCGGAACTTCAAGGGGCGCATGGGTAACCCCGAGGCCTTCGTTTACCTGGCCAGCGCGGCTACCGCCGCCGCCAGCGCCGTTACCGGCGAGATTACCGACCCCCGCGATTTTATAAGCACGTCGGGAGGCTAATGGCTAAGAGAGACTTCATAGGCGCTACGAAGGGACTAGTTGATTACGGAGCACTTATAAGCTCCGCACGGGAACAACAGGTTACGGAGTCTTTATAAGCACTACAAGGGAATAACAGGTTACGGAGTCTTTATAAAATGCTTAAGGGACGGGCCTTCAAGTTTGGTAACGGTA
>CAZXVG010000014.1:0-13882 GCA_964644205.1 uncultured Dehalococcoidales bacterium
GGCTGTGAATAACGGTAATCTCGTTAAGCTTACCCTTAATCTCGCCCTGGCTCACCAGCGCGGAGATAGCGCCCCCCAGGGCCTTATCCAGGGCGGCCATATCGCCGTCGAGGGGCTCCGTCCCCTCAAAGAAGCCGACAATTACGGCGTCAGCCTTAGTCTCGATAATACTGCCGGTTACCACCTTAATCTCCATCACAATCTCCTTTTCAGCGACTAACCTCCCGGATAATCTTATCTATCACCGGGGTAATATCCCGGGAGGTATCCACCGCATAGTGCCGGTGGAGGATTTTCTCAACCCTGGGCCTCATCCGCTGATAAACGGCCCAGTCAGCCTCCGAGTTAGCCCCGGGGTCGCCCTGCCTCTCTTTAAGCCTCTGGTAGACGAGCTCCGGCGGCGCCTCTACCCGCACCAGCACCGGCTTAATACCTAAGCGCTCCGCAATACGGTAGAGCTTCTCGCGGTAGTGCTGGGCCAGGTTGGTGGCGTCAAAGATGACCGGGATACCCCCCCTCAAGAGCCGCTCGATAAGCAGGTGGCCGGCCCGAAAAAGCCGGGCGCTCTCGGCGGCGCTGTAACCCGGCGCCGGGAAAAGGGCCCGGCGCAGGCGGTCACTCTCCACAATAACCGCCTCCAGCCTCTGGGACAGGCGGCGACAGAAGTAAGACTTCCCGGTTCCAGGTAGACCGCTGACGATAATCAGAAAGGGCCGGACCCGGGCTTCTGGGAGGCGCCCCAGCTCTCCAAGCAGCTTCTCCACATCGGAAGCGGTCTCTTCCACACCCCTAATTATAGAGCTTTTAGCCTCACTTCGCCAGGGGCGACCCGGCCTCGGATGGAGCGCCGGAGGCCGCTAAATCTCTAGTCTCCGCTGCAGAAGGCAACCCCGATCAGGCCCGGCCCGATGTGAGCCCCCATCACCGGGGTAAACTCGGTGATAAAGAGTTCACTGCAGTCAAAGCGGGAGGCAATCTGCCTCTTGAGCAACTCAGCATTGTCCAGGGCATCGGCGTGCATCACGGCGACGTGAAGGGGCAGCCCTTTAACCGTCAACTGCTTCATTACCTTGAGCATGGAGGCTATGGCCCGGGCCGTAGTCCGCGTCTTGGCCAGGGGACGAACGTCGCCGTCGTTGAGGGTGAGCAGAGGCTTAATCCGGAACAGCGAGCTGGCCCAGGCCGCTGCCTTGGGCACGTGGCCGCCCCGAACCAGATAGTGAAGGCTGTCCACCATAGCCACCAGGTGCACGCGCTTGGCCAGGCTCCTGGCTCTATCCGCCACCTCTTCAAGTCTCTGCCCCGAAGCGGCGGCCCTGGCTGCCGCCAGCACCACCAGCCCCTGGGCGGCCGCCGCCGTGCCGCAATCGAAAACCTCGATGGCTACCCCGGGCAGAGACCCCCGGGCCAGCTCCCGGGCTAACTGCGCCGAGCCGAACTGACCGCTGAAACTGGATGAGAGGGTGATACAGAGAATACCGGGGGCTATCCGGCTGGCCCGACGGAAGGCCTCAAGGTGCGCCCCCGGCGAAGAGTGTGACGTCGTGGGTAGCTCCTTTGTCCCCCGGAGAAGGGTGTAAAACTCGGTGGGGGTGATATCCACTCCGTCCCGATAGGTATTGTGTCCGATAATAACGTTGAGCGGCACCAGCCCGATACGATACTGCTTAAGCAGCTCGCCGGGAATACAGGCGCTACTATCGGTAACAATAGCCACCTTCTGAGCCATAAGAACAAACCACCCGACCAAACGGAAGGCTAGCTTGGGTGAATCGTCTCATAATAACACCTGAGGCCGCTTTATACAACAGGCGTCCCGAGAAAGCAGGGGCTTAGAGAACGGGGGGTCTCTCCCAATGTCAACCCGATAAGAATATCTGCGATGGCCGGACAGAGAACCGTTGAGAGGTAAGGCCCGCCGGTAGCGCCCGGGTAAGCAGCCGCTACCGGCTACTCCACGGTCACGCTTTTAGCCAGGTTGCGCGGGGTATCTATGGGGCAGCCCCTCTCCCGGGCGGTGTAGTAGGCAAGGAGCTGGAGAGCCACCGTATTAACCACCGGGGAGAAGATGGCATCGACCGCGGGCACGGTGATGACCAGGTCGGCCAGCTCCCTTATGGCGGCGTCAGCCTCCTCCGCCACCGCGAGCACCGGGGCCCCCCTGGCCTTAGCCTCCTTGATGTTGGCCAGCATCGCCTCATAGGTGTTGTCGCGGGCCAGAACGGCCACCACCGGCGTGCCGCTGTCCAGCAAGGCGAAGGAGCCGTGCTTCAGCTCGCCGGCCGCATAGCCCTCGGCGTGAATATAGGCGACCTCCTTCAGCTTAAGCGCCCCCTCCAGGGCCACCGGGAAGTTTATCCCCCGGCCGATAAAGAAGACGTTATCGTAGTGCGCCAGGTAGCCGGCGCACTCGCTGATAGCCTCCCCCCGGTTAAGCACCTGCTGCACCTTTTCCGGAAGCCCCCTCAAATCCATGACCAGCTCGGCAAGCCTCCCGGGGTCAATCTTGGAATAGGACATCACCAGCCAGTAGAGCACCATAAGCTGAACCATGAAGCTCTTGGTGGCAGCCACGCTTATCTCCGGACCGGCCCAGGTATAGATAGTATGGTCCGCTAAGCGGCTTGCGGAGCTACCGACCACGTTAGTAATGGCAATCACCAGGCACCGGGCCGCCTTTAGCTTTCTGATGGTCTTCAGGGTATCGGCGGTCTCTCCGGACTGGGTAATGGCGATGGCGGCCGTCCGGGCCAGGGTCTGACCGTAGTAGTTAAACTCGGAGGCTATCTCAACCCGGACCGGGACGCTGAGCAGTTCCTCGATGACGTATTTCCCGATGAGCGCCGCGTGATAGGAGGTGCCGCAGGCCAGGATGAGCATCGACTCCAGATTGCGGCGCATGGCGGCGATGTCCACCACCGAATCAGCCACCGAGACCCAGTTGACCAGGGTATCCCGTATCACCTTGGGCTGCTCGTGAATCTCCTTGAGCATAAAGTGCGCATATCCCGCCTTCTGGGCGTCCTCGACACTCCACGAAATGCGGGCCTCTTCCCTCTCCACCCGGGCGCCCCGGCTGGTGACCCCAACGCCCCCGGCGGTGACCACGGCCAGGTCCCCGTCCTCCAAGTAGATAACACGATTGGTGTAATCCAGCACCGCCGGCACATCCGAGGCAATAAAGTGCTCCCGGTCGCCGACCCCGATAA
This sequence comes from uncultured Dehalococcoidales bacterium, assembly GCA_964644205.1. Lineage (GTDB taxonomy): Bacteria > Chloroflexota > Dehalococcoidia > Dehalococcoidales > UBA5760 > UBA5760. Next base: position 3,210 of record CAZXVG010000014.1, read on the forward strand.
TCAAGGGGCTGCCCTTGCGGGCGACCACCAGCTTAGACTCACCGGCCGCCAGCACCACCACGGCGTAGGAACCCTTTATCTCCGCCAGCGCCGCCGCCACCGCCTCCTCGAGACGGCCCCGGCGGTAGTACTTTTCAATCAGGTGAGGGATGACCTCGGTATCGGTCTCGGAAATGAAGCGGTGCCCCTCAGCCTCAAGGCGGCGCCGCAACGGCTCAAAGTTATCAATTATCCCGTTATGCACCACGGCAATCGTGCCCGAGCAGTCAAGGTGGGGGTGGGCGTTAACCCGGGAGGGGGCACCGTGGGTCGCCCACCGGGTATGGCCGATACCGGCCAGGCCTTCAAGCTGCGGGGCCGTCCTGGCCAGCTCCGCTATCCTGCCCGCCTCTTTACATACCCAGATACTGCCGCCGTCCAGGGCGATACCGCAGGAATCATAGCCCCGATACTCCAGCCGGGCCAGGCAGTTAAGCAGCACCGGCTGCGCCCTCTTACCACCGATATAACCAACAACGCCACACATAGCTAGAAAACCAGACTCCGGTCAGGCAGCCGACCGCTAATCAGCCGGAGCGCCTTCACCCGGCTGTGGCTACCCAGAATAGCCCCGGGCTGGGCAACGACCCCGCTGTCCAGGCTGCAGCCCTCGCCCAGCATGACCCCCACCCTCAGCGAGTGGAGCTCGTCGTTAATCCTGACCTCAGCCTCGCCAGAGGCGGCGGTAAAGCGCCCGGCGATAACACAGCCCTGGTCAATAACCGAGTCCTGAATGATGGAACCGGCGCCGATGGTGACATCGCTGGCGATAACGCTGTTTTCCAGCTCGCTAAGCGGGGCCACCACGACATTGTCCCCAATACTGGTAGCGGGCAGGATACAGGTATGGGGGCCGATATGGCAGCCGTCCCCGATAACCACCGGGCCGACTACCGAGGAGTTTGCCCTTATCACCGTGTTCTTACCCACCGAAACCAGCCCTCTCAGGGAGACGCCCGTCTCGATAACGCCGCCCATTTCCGGCTTAATCCGGCGCAGAATAAGCCCGTTAAGGCTCAATATATCCCACGGGTAGACGACATCGAGCCAGGTGCCATCGGTCTCGTAAGCGCGGAGGGGCCTTCCCTGAGCTATCATGGCGTTTAGGGCGTCGGAAACAGCCAGCCTGGAATCGATAAAGTTAAGGGCCTCCCGGCTCAGGGCGTAAATCCGCGTGCTGATGAGGCTGCTCTCCGCCACCCTGGGCTGCTCGGTAATCCCCGTAACCAGGTCACCCGCAACGGTCACCACTCCGTACCGGCTCGGGTCATCTACCCCCTTCACCAGCACCGCCTCGGGCGCTACGCTAACGAAGCGGGCGATGGTGTCGGCACTAATCAGCTTATCCCCGGAGAGGAGGAGAAACTCATCGGCCAAGACCCCCTCAGCCTGCAGCAGGGCGTGAGCTGTCCCCAGCCGCTGCTCCTGCCCGACATAGGTTATCTCGACCCCGAAGCGCTCGCCCGAGCCAAAGTAGTCGAATATCTGCTCCTTACGGTAGCCGACCACGAGCACAATACTGCGCACCCCGCTGGTAGCCAGGGCCTCGATTACGTGCTCCAGTATCGGCTTACCGGCGATACTAAGCATTGCCTTGGGCTTACTGGCCGTAAACGGCCGCAGCCGGTTTCCCTCGCCGGCCGCTAAGATTACCGCCTGCTTCACGGCTCACCCCCTAAAATACCCTCGAACCGGGCAGGACGACCCCGCTGACCACCGCCCCCGGCCCGATACGGGTGTTATCGCCAATCAGGCTGTCGAGGTTAATGGTGGCATTAATCCCGGTCTCCACCCCGTCCCCGATGACGGCCCCCAGCTTACGCCTTCCGGTACTCACCCCGGCTACCTCGATATCCTCTCCGTCCAGCCTCAGATTGGCAATCTTGGTGCCCGCGCCGAGGTTGCAGTTCTCCCCGAGCACACTATCACCCACATAGTTGTGGTGGGGGATTTTGCTCCCCCTCATGACTATTGAGTTCTTGACCTCGACGGCGCTGCCGATGTGGCAGCCGTCCCCGATCGAGGTGGCGGGGCGGATGTAGCAGTTGGGCCCGATATCGCAGCCGGCACCGATAGCTACCGGGCCGATGATATAGGAGCCCGAGCGCACCCTGGTGCCCTCACCGATAGAGACCTCCCCCTTGACCACCACGTTCTCCTCCAGCTCTCCCCGGTTCTGCGCACTAGCCTCGCCGAGGAGCGTCTCGTTGGCCGAAAGCAGGTCCCAGGGGTAGCTCAGATTCAGCCAGCCGCCAAGCTCCCGGCAGGTGAGGCGGTGCCCCGCCGCCACCATCAGCGAAAGCGACTCGGTCAGTTCATACTCCCCCCGCGGCGACTTTACCGTCCGGGACAGGGCGTTAAATATATCCGGGGTAAATAGATAGAGCCCGGCATTCGCTAAGTGGGAAACGGGCTCAGCCGTCTTCTCATGGATGCTGACGACCCGGTTCCCCCTCGCCTCAACCACCCCCAGGGCACAACCACGGCTCCGGGTCATCCGTCTAATGTCCTCCCGGCGGACGATAATATCCCCGTTAATCACCAGGAACCGACCGTCGAGCAGGCCCTCAGCCATCCTGAGGGCGTCGGCGGTGCCCGACTGACGCCGCTGAGTGCAGTACTCGATAGCCACCCCCCACCTGTCGCCATTCCCGAAGTAACTACGCACCTGCTCGTCGTGATAGCCGACAATAAAGATAAACCCCTTTACCCCGGCCTGCCTCGCCTCGATGAGCAGGTGCTCCAGGATAGGCCGGCCGGCTACGGGCAGCATGACCTTGGGCCGGGTACGGGTTAGCGGCCGCATCCGTTTCCCCTCACCGGCCGCCAGGATAACCGCCTTCACGCTAGCGCCCCCTCTTTGGCCAGGCAACCCCCGATGATGGTAACGGCCTCATCATAGAGCCGCATACCCTGCTTTTCGTCCCTGGCCTCAACCGTCACCCTCACCTTGGGCTCGGTGCCCGAAGGCCGGACCAGGAGCCAGCCATCGTCGAAGGTGAGCTTAAGGCCGTCAAGGGTGCTCACCGAGAGCGGCTTCATGGCCTCCAGCCTCGACGCCAGCTCCTCCATAACCAGCCCGCTACCGCTGACACTGCCCCGCAGCATGGGGTAGGAGGGTATCTCGTCAAGCAAACGGGACAGCCTCTCTCGGCTGGCGATGGCACCCAGCCGGGCGGCGGCGTAGATGCCGTCAGGGCACAGGGAGATGCCGGGGAAGACCCAGCTCCCCGACGGCTCACCGCCGAAGTCCCCGCCGTCCCCCAGGGCCCGGGAGACATAGGTATCGCCCACCCTGGTCCGGGTAACCCGAAAGCCCATCTACTCGATGCTCATAGAGGCGTCCACCGTGGTGACCACCTCCCCGGCCCCCAGCTCCCGGGCAAACAGGATAAGCAGCTTGTCCCCGGGGATGAACCGGCCCCGCTCGTCCACGGCCATCATGCGGTCGGCATCCCCGTCATGGGCAATCCCCAAATCGGCCCGGTGCCGACTGACCGCCCGCGCCAGCTCCTTAAGGCTCTGCTCCGTGGGCTCGGCGACACGGGGGAAAAAGCCGCTGGGATAGCAGTTCATGGTGACGACCCGACAACCCAGCCGGCCAAAGAGGTCCGGGGTAATCTGGTAAGCCGCCCCGCAGCCGCCGTCCACCACCACCTTAAGTCTAAGCCCCTCGGGGAAGTCCCGCTGAATACGCCTTATATGCTCCTCCAGGGCACCGCTAAGCAGGCCGCTTTCTTTAATACTATTCCAGGGGGCGGCCGCCGCCAGGTCGCCGAGCACCAGCTCCTCTATCTGGGCACACTGAGCGGCGTCAAAGGCGGAGCCGTCCGGGTTAAGGAGCTTGATACCGTTATACTGAGGGGGGTTATGCGAGGCGGTAATCATCACCCCCGCCCGAAACCCCCGGGCGGCCAGGGCCAGGGTCGGGGTGGGCAGAACCCCGACGTCAAAGCAGCCGCCCCCGCCGGCCAGGACCCCGGAGATGAGGGTATGCTTCAGGGCGCTGGAGGAGGTCCGGGTATCGCTGCCCACGACGACGCTATGGTAAATCCCACCCACCGCCAGGCCCACCTTGAAGGCCAGCTGGAAGAGCTCCTTACCCACGATTCTTCTTATCCCTGAGGTACCGAAAAGGTACATTGCGCCATAATTATACCATAATAGTGACAGATGTCAACACAAGGGCCCCAGGCCTTGCTTCTCAGGTCCTTGGGGAATAAGCGGCCGGTGTGGTATAAATAGGTGAAGGCGGGGCTAAGACATGGCGGAGAGTGATAACCGGGATACCCTGGCGGAGAGGGTCGCCGAGCTAATCCTTGCGTCCCAAAGGGTGGTCGTCTTCACCGGCGCCGGAGTCAGCACCGAGTCGGGGCTGCCCGATTTCCGCAGCCCCGGCGGCCTCTGGGACAGGTTCTACCCGGACGACTTCACCTATCAGAAGTTCATAAGCCGCCCGGAGACCCGCCGGCTCTGGTGGCAACTTATCTACCAGGGCAGCCTGAGCCGGGAGATTAAGCCCAACCCCGCCCACTACGCCATCGCCGAGCTTGACCGCCTGGGTAAGCTGGACTCGGTCATCACCCAGAATATCGACAACCTCCACCAGGCGGCGGGGGTGCCCGACGAGAAGGTCTTCGAACTCCACGGTAATCTCCGCTGGAGCGTCTGCCTGGACTGCGGTCGGCGCTATCCTTTCGAAGCGGTGAAAAGTAAGCTGGACGAGGGTCAGGACGCCCCCCGCTGCGAGGTCTGCTCCGGCATCCTGAAACCGGGTATCGTCTTCTTCGGCGAGGTGCTGCCGGAAGGGGTCTTCGAGGCCGCCGCCCGGCACGCCGAAGGGGCCGACCTCCTCCTGGTCATCGGCTCAACCCTGATTGTTCACCCGGCGGCGGACATCCCCGCCCGCGCCTGCCGTTCCGGGGCCAGGCTGGCTATCATCAACCTGAGCCCCACCCCACTGGACAGTAAAGCCGCCGTCCTCATCCGAGCCAAGGCCGGGGAGACCATGACCCGGGTCATGGAGCTCCTGCGCGAGAAATCTTAAGCCATACCCGTATGGTCTTTCACGCCTGCATGGCCTTTCACAGGGACGCTGGACCGCCCTTTTTCACGGACATAAGAAGGGGAGAGGGTAAGCAAAGAGGGGGAACTAAAGGCCCGGCTAGCGCACCCGGGTCACGGCTATCCAGACCCCCAGCGCCACCGCCAGCAGGCTGATGGTCAGTCCTAAAGGGCTTACCCACAGAGACCAGGGGCCCCAGGGCGGAAAGACGCTAATCACGAAGCTCAGGACCACGCCGCTACCGGCGACCGCGGCCAGGCCCTTACCGCGCTTACGGTTAACGGAACGGCCGACCACCTCCCCGATGGCGTAGCCAAAACCGGCCGCCAGCAGAAAGTTGAAGTAGGGGACGCCCATCACCGCCCTTACGGCCCACCAGGCGGCCCCGCAGGCAAAGGCCATGCCGACCGCAGCGCCGGCCGCCCGCAGGTAATAGCCGGTGTTGACCTGAAAGGTGGGGAGCTTCTGCAACTGAGCGCAATCCGGACACCGGGCGCCCACCGGGGTCTGCACCATACACCTGGGACATATCGGCTTACCGCACTTACCACAGCGCAGATTGGTCTCGACATCGGGGTGGGTGGCGCATTTCATTTTCTACTGCTAGCCAGCCTTCCCTGTTTTTCCTGCGCCTCCATTACCAAAGACATCCAGGCTTCCTTGTCCCTCATATCCCGGTCGAAGAGGAGGCGGTTAAGGAGTATCTGCCGCCTGCTGAGAGAGGTAACGCTTATCGGCTGCCACGCCGTCAGGCGCCTCACGACCAGGATAAGGAACATGGCTAAATAGCCCATGGTCAGGGGAATCGACCTGGTGAGTATCCAGCCGACCACGGGGAAGGCGGCCACGATAATGAACACCCCCAGCGGCAGGCGCTTGAAATAGGCACTGACCAGGGCAATCGAACCGTAGAAGACGGTAACCAGGGCCGATACCTTCGCGGAGGCCAGGTTGTTCATCACGGGCAGAAGGAAGCTCACCCCCATGGTGGTGATAACCCCCCGGCCGCCAGTGAAGCGGAGGAAGACCGGCCAGTTGTGGCCCGCGATGGCCGCGATGCCCACCACCATCTGCTCGGTAACCCCCAGACCCAGATGCCAGGCCACCCCCATCATAATCATGCCCTTAGCCGAATCAAAGATGATAACCGGGATAGCCACCCGCTTAGAGGTGAAGCGCAGCAGATTGGTCGCCCCCACGTTACCGCTGCCGTAGTGCCGGATATCTATGCCGCGCGACCACTTGCCCGCCAGATAGGCGGAGGGCACCGAGCCCAAGAGATAGGCTCCCACTACTACCGGCCAAAAGCTAGCTGACATAAGCTCTCCTCACGAGCCTTTTTATGAGCCGTTCCCGTAACAGTGATGATCTAAGTATACTACAGACTGCCTCGGCCGGGCACCCCCCGCTGCGCCAGAGCCATGAGCTGCTCCGCCACCGAGAAGGGGACGTCGGCCCCGCCGATGATAACCTCCGTTTCGTCATCAAGGCCGTGATAGTCGCTGCCGCCGGTAACCGCCAGGTGATACCTGTCCGCCAGGCCGAGCAGCCGAGCCACCTCGGCCGCGCTGTAGTCCTTATAGTAGGCTTCGATGCCCGCCAGGCCAGCCGCCTTGAGCCGGCTAACCACCGCCTCCGGGTCGTGCGCCGTCAGGGGGTGTGCCAGCACCGGCAGTCCCCCAAAGCGCACCACCAGCTCCACCGCCGCCGCCGGGGTCAGCTTACGGCGCTCGACATAGGCCGGGCCGTCCCGACCGAGGTACTCGGTAAAGGCCTCCTTAAGCGAGCCGATATAGCCCTTCTCCAGCATAGCCTGAGCCAGGTGGGGCCGACCCACCGAGCCGGCGCCGGCTATCTCCTGCACCCGCGCCCAATCGATGCTGACCCCTAAGTCCTGCAGCCGGGCTATCATCGCCTGCGCCCGCTCCCGCCGGGAGCTACGCATTCTTTCCAGCCGGGCGATAAGCTCGCCATCGGTGTAGTCAATGAAGTAGCCCAGAACATGAACCTCGCCCTGCGGCTGGTCAGTACTGAGCTCGACGCCGGGGATAACCGTGAGCCCGGGGAAGTCCTTGGCCGTAGACAGGGCCGCACCAACGCCGGCCACCGTGTCGTGGTCGGTAAGGGCGATAACCCTCATCCCCAGCCTGGCCGACTCCCGAACCACCTCCTCCGGGCTGAGCCGGCCGTCGGAGGCGCTGGAGTGGAGATGGAGGTCGACCTGGGACACGGCTATTCGACCTCCTGAGTGACCCGCTCGATACTCAGCGCCCGGCCGCTGGCCTCGTCCACCCCGACCAGCACCGCATTGAGCTCCACCCTGCCCTTACCCACCGACAGGCGGTGGGGTATCATGGTCAGAAAGCGGCTGGTTACGGCCTCAATATCGTCACCGATAATCGAATCAACCGGGCCGGTCATGCCGATATCGGTGACATAGGCCGTGCCCCGCGGCAACAGTCGGGCGTCGATGGTGCCCACATGGGTATGGGTGCCGAGCACGGCGCTAACCCGGCCGTCCAGGTAGCGCCCCAGGGCCACCTTCTCCGAGGTAGCCTCGGCGTGGAAGTCAACGATAATAACCGGCGGCCTAGGCTCAAGCTCGCTGAGCAGCTTATCCATGGCCCGGAAGGGGCAGTCAAAGCTACCCATAAAGGTGCGGCCGATAAGGTTAACCACCATGACCCGCCCGGTCACTAAGTAGCCCCGGCCGGGCACGCCCGGCGGGTAGTTTAAGGGGCGCAGAATGGGTAGCTCGCCGTCGTCGAGGTGGGGGATAATCTCCCGCTCCGCCCAGACATGGTTCCCCGAGGTGAGCACGTTAACCCCGGCCTCCAGTAGCTCCTCAGCCGTAGCCAGAGTCACCCCGATGCCGCCGGCAATATTCTCCGCGTTAGCCACCACCAGGTCCACCCCGTAGCGCTCAATAATGCCGGGCAGAAGCTTAGCCAGCGCCCGCCTCCCCGGGCGGCCGATTACGTCGCCAATCACCAGTATCAACATAGGCTCCCCAATCCGTCGCTTTCTCGACCGCTCAGGCCGCCGGGGCTACTTGGCGTAGTCCACGGCCCTGGTCTCCCTGAGCACGGTAATCTTAATCTGCCCGGGGTACTGCAGTCCTTCTTCCACCTTCTTCACGATGTCCCGGGCCAGCCTCATGGCCCCCAGGTCGTCAATCTCTTCCGGTTTTACCAAGATGCGGATTTCACGGCCGGCCTGGATGGCGTAGGTCTTCTCCACGCCCTTAAAGCTGCTGGCGATATCCTCCAGCGCCTTGAGCCGCTGCAGGTAGCCCTCCAGCGATTCGCGTCTGGCCCCGGGCCGGGCGCTGCTGACGGCATCGGCCGCCGCCACGATGAAGCCCCACAAACTGGTGCTTTCCGTCTCCCCGTGGTGCTCGGCAATACCCTGAACCACCTCCGCAGACTTGTCCCACTGCTTGACCAGGTCAGCCCCGATAGCCGCATGAGTACCTTCCACCTCGCGGTCCACCGCCTTACCGATGTCGTGTAGCAGGCCCGCCTTCTTGGCGGTGGCCACGTTAGCCCCCAGCTCAGCGGCAATCATGCCCGCCAGGTGCGCCACCTCGATACTGTGAATCAGGACGTTCTGCCCGTAGCTGGTGCGGAACTTAAGACGCCCCAAAAGCCGGAGCAGTTCGGGACGCAGGCCGGCAACACCGACGTCGTAGGCCGCCTGCTCCCCGGCGCTGGCGATAACGGCATCGACCTCCTCTTTGGCCTTGGCTACCACCTCCTCGATGCGCGCCGGGTGGATACGCCCGTCCAGGATAAGCTTGTTCAGGGCCACCCGGGCCACCTCGCGCCGCACCGGGTCGAAGCTGGACAGGGTCACCGCCTCCGGGGTGTCGTCGATAATCAGGTCAACACCGGTAGCCTGCTCCAGGGCCCTGATGTTACGCCCCTCGCGCCCGATGAGCCGCCCCTTCATCTCATCACTGGGGAGAGAGATGCTGGTTACGGTGGTCTCGGCGACCACATCGGAGGCGCAGCGCTGGATAGCCTGCGCCAGAATCTCCTGAGTCTTCTTACGCTCGGCATCCTTTAACTCGGCCTCCCAGGACCTGAGCCGCCGCGAGGTCTCTTCCTTTATCTCGACCTCCATGGCCTCAAGCAGCGAGTTTCTCGCCTCGTCGCTGGACATCCCCGAGATAAGCTCAAGCTGCTCGAGCTGCTTGCCCCTGGCCTCCTCAAGCTGGGTACGCAGCGCCTCGACGCGCTCTGACTTACCCGTCAGCTCACGCCCGCGACGCTCCACATCCTCCAGCTTGCGCTCCAGGGTGCCTTCCTTCTGTATCAAACGACTCTCGTTACGCTGCAGCTCAGCGCGCCGCTCCCGGTACTCGGCATCAGCCGTCGCCTTTAATTTGTCCGCTTCCTTCTTGGCTTCACGGATGGCATCCTTGGCCCGGGCTTCCGCCTCGGTAGAGATTTTAGCCGCCTTCCTCTCGGCAAGGCGCACCTCCCGGTTAAGCCGGAAGCGCCTGAAGAAGTAGACAAAGGCAGCCCCCGCCACCCCACCGATGATAAAACCGAATAGTGCTAACAGTACATTTATCTGCCCGACATCTAGTTCCACTTTTTACCTCACTCCCGGGACAGCTCCGCCTCAAAAGAAGGAGAGATTCTTAAAGATAGCCCGGACCGGGCCCCAGAAAGCTAAAGCCCACGCCATATTATCCAGAGTCACTCCCCCCCATTTCTTGCCAGAGCTGTGCCACAGTTTTACTTATTACGCCGTAACCGAAACCACGCCGTCTGAGGTAATCGCCCAAACGGCGGCGAAAGGTCTGATAGCTAGACAGGGGTAACCGGCGAGCCTTAGCCAGGGCGGCCCGATAAGCGCTCTCGTCATCACTGGCGGTATCAGTCACCCGGCGGATGACCTCCTCGGCCACTCCCTTACGCCGTAGCTCCATGCTGGTAAGCGAGCGGCTGCGCGGGCTGAACGTCTGCCGGTTATCATGCCAGAACCGGGCAAACTCCACATCGTCCACCAGGGCCGCCTCCTTCAGCCTGGCGAGCACCGCCTCGACACTGTCCCCGTCGAAGCCGCGCCGGGAAAGCCGCTCCTTAAGCTCAAACTCGCTCCGGGGACGGTAGCTCAGGTAGCCGTGAGCCGCATTAAGGCACCGCTGAAAGGCGTCAGCCCGGGATAAGGCGCTCAGCCGGTTACTATCCAGCTCCTGCCCCACCCTGAGCCCCTGCTGCGCCGCCACCTCGGTCTCCAGACCGAAGGCAAATCTACCGTCAAGGTAGACGAGGACGCGCTTCCTTCGCCCCTTCTGGAGGCGGAGGGCGGTAATCTTCTTCACAAGCCCCCCTTAAAGACATAAGGCTGAAGCCTACGCCCCAGCCTTATCTACTCATGTTACCCTGGCCAACGACCTTACCGGTCAGGCCAGAATCAGTTCTCAGACACCTTAATCCGAGTGGTGACGGCTGAGGCTCTAACCTTCTGCTCAATCTCCCGAGCCAGCTCAAGATTCTGGCTCAGGTACTGCTTGGCATTCTCCCTGCCTTGCCCCAGACGAATATCACCATAGGAG
>CAZXVG010000015.1:0-13881 GCA_964644205.1 uncultured Dehalococcoidales bacterium
ACTTCAGGGCAAAATAGAACGCAAGAGTTTTAAGCTGACTTCGTAATGAGGAATTACTTCGTGATGGGGAATGACTCAATCAATAATGAGAATCGAACTCGCACAGAAGCCCGGAACACGGGCGGAAAATGGAGTTGGGCAGGGAAATGACCCGGGTTAAGATATGCGGTATTAAGGAGAAGGCCCACGCCCTGGGAGCAAGCCGGGCCGGGGCCGACCTTATCGGGCTGGTCTTAGCCCCCAGCCCGAGGCAGGTGACGGCGGCTAAAGCGCAGGAGATAGTCGCCGCCGTAAGGGAGCAAAACGAGCCGGTAGCGGTGGTCGGTGTCTTCGTCAATATGCCCGCCCCGGCGGTAAACCGGACCGCCCGGGACTGTAACCTGGACTGGGTGCAGCTGAGTGGGACGGAGACCTGGGCCTACTGCCAGATGATAGACCGGCCCCTGATTAAGGTGGTTCACATAGAAGCCGGGCTGAGCCCCGAGGGGATTAAAGACTGCCTGGCTCAGGGCGAGCTGGCCCTGTCCCGAAAGGAGCACCGCTACCTCCTCGACTCCAGGGCCGGGGACAGATACGGCGGTACCGGCCTAACCTTCGACTGGGGTCTGGCCGGCGAGGTAGCCCGGGAGTTCCCGGTAATCATCGCCGGCGGTCTCACCCCGGAGAACGTGGGCGAGGCGGTTAAAGTAGCGGCCCCGTGGGGGGTGGACGTCTCCTCCGGTGTCGAGGTGGACGGAGTCAAGAGTACCATCAGGATTAAGGCTTTTATTGAAGCCGTAAGGAGAGCTGATGCCAGCCAAGAATAGAGAGCTACCCAACGAGCGCGGCTACTTCGGGCAGTTCGGGGGGAAGTTCGTCCCCGAAACCCTGATGCCGGCCCTCTCCGAACTGGAAGAGGCCTACCGCCAGACTCAGGCCGAGCCGGAGTTTCAGCAGGAGTTTAACCGGCTCAGCCGGGACTACGTCGGGCGGCCCACCCCGTTATACCCGGCGCCGCGCCTCTCCGCTAGAAGCGGCGGGGCCACCATCCTGCTCAAGCGGGAAGACCTGGCCCACACCGGGGCGCACAAGATTAACAATGCCCTGGGGCAGGGGCTGCTGGCGAAACGCATGGGTAAGACCCGGATTATCGCCGAGACCGGGGCGGGCCAGCACGGAGTGGCCGCAGCTACCGCCTGCGCCATGCTCGACCTGGAGTGTATCGTCTATATGGGCGAGGAAGACATCAGGCGCCAGTCCTCCAATGTCTTCCGCATGAAGCTCCTGGGGGCCGAGGTGCGCTCCGTAGCCTCGGGCAGCCGCACCCTGAAGGACGCCATCAACGAGGCGATTCGGGACTGGGTAACCAACGTTGAGAATACCTACTACCTGCTGGGCTCGGTAGTCGGGCCCCACCCCTACCCCGTGATTGCCCGCGACTTCCAGGCGGTAATCGGCCGGGAGGCAAAGGAGCAGGTCATGGCCGCCTATCACCGCCTGCCCGACTACCTCGTGGCCTGCGTCGGCGGCGGCAGTAACGCCATCGGGCTGTTTCATCCCTTCTTCAGCGACAAAGGGGTGAAATTCATCGGGGTTGAAGCCGCCGGGCGGGGGCTGGAGACGGGGCAGCATTCGGCGTCGCTGGTTACGGGCCGGACCGGCGTCCTTCACGGCACCAGGTCGCAGCTGCTCCAGGACAAGGACGGCCAGATACTGGAGACCCACAGCCTGGCTCCGGGGCTGGACTACCCCGGGGTCGGCCCGGAGCACAGCTACTATCAGGAGACGGGGCGGGCAAGCTACGTGGCGGTGACCGACGACCAGGCCCTGGAAGGCTTCCAGGTTCTGTGTCACACCGAGGGGATAATCCCGGCGCTGGAATCGGCCCACGCCGTCTACTACGCCACCCAGCTGGCCGCCGGACTAGCGCCGGAGCAGCTTATCGTGGTCAACCTCTCCGGGCGGGGGGATAAAGATTTGGACATCGTCGCCCAGAGACTGGGGGTGGAGCTATGAGCCGGGTGGCATCTATCTTCAGGCCAGGGCGTAAGGCCCTGATTGCTTACCTTACCGCAGGCTACCCCAGCCGGGAGGTAACCGGCAAAGCGGCCTCGGTTCTGGCCGATAGCGGCTGTGATATTATCGAGCTGGGTATCCCCTTCTCCGACCCCCTGGCCGACGGGGCCACCATCCAGAGGGCAAGCTACCAGGCGCTGAAGAGGGGCATCACCCCGCGGGACTGTATCGAGATTGCCGCCAAGCTGAGCCGGGAGATAGCTACCCCCCTGGTATTCATGAGCTACTACAACCCGATACTCAGCTTCGGGCTGGAGGCCTTCTGCCAGGCTTCGGCCCGGGCCGGGGTGGACGGCCTCATCGTCCCCGATTTACCCCCGGATGAAGGGGAGGAACTGGAGCTAAGCACCAGGAGGCACGGCCTCGATTTGATATACCTTCTGACACCCACCAGCACCGAGGCGCGCATCGCCCTGGTGGCGGAGAAGTCCCAGGGGTTTATATATCTGGTATCCCTTACCGGCGTTACCGGCGCCAGGCAGACCCTGCCCGCCGAGCTGGAGGGCTTTGTCCGGCGCGTCCGGGGGAAGACCGCGAAACCGCTCTGCGTCGGCTTCGGGGTATCCAACCCGGAGCAGGCCGCCCGGGTAGCTCAAGTTGCCGACGGGGTCATCGTGGGCAGCCGCCTTCTCGAGCTGATTACCGAGGATGCCAGCCTCGCCTCTCTGAAATCCGCGGTCTTAAGCCTGCGCCAGGCGCTCAATCAAGATACCTAAAGGGAAAGGGGGAGAAATCAGGGAAATATTATGCTATTATAGACTATTGTTGCCGGGTCACTCCGGTTATCGAGCCTTCCCACCGGGGCTTAGTGGGAAAGCACCCTAGATAAACTAATAACTACAGGAGGACAAAGTGGAGCGAACAAAGTTTATTCTCGACGAGAAGGATATGCCGACCCAATGGTATAACATCCAGGCTGATTTACCCGAGCCGCTGCCCCCGCTACTTCACCCGCAGACCATGGAACCGACCATTCTGCCCCCGCCGCTATTCTGCGATGAGCTTAACAAGCAGGAGTTCAGTAAAGAGCGCTGGATTGACATCCCGGAGGAGGTACTGGCAGTCTACCGCACCTGGAGACCGACCACCCTGCACCGGGCCTTCCGGCTGGAGAAGGCTCTGGATACCCCGGCTAAGATTTTCTATAAATACGAAGGCACCAGCCAGGCGGGGAGCCATAAGCCCAACACGGCGGTAGCCCAGGCGTACTACAACAAGAAGGCGGGGGTCAAGCGCCTGGCCACCGAGACCGGCGCCGGACAGTGGGGCAGCGCCCTGTCCATGGGCTGCATGTTCTTCGGTCTTGAGCTCAAGGTATACATGGTCAAGGTAAGCTTCTACCAGAAGCCCTACCGCCGCATCCTGATGGAGACCTGGGGCGCCAAGTGCGTACCCAGCCCCAGCCCGGACACCAAGACCGGGCGGGAGATTTTAGCCCGCGACCCCGAATGCACCGGCAGCCTGGGCATGGCCATCAGCGAAGCCGTTGAGGATGCGGCCACCCACGACGACACCAGATACTCCCTGGGCAGCGTGCTCAACCACGTCCTGCTGCACCAGACGATAAACGGCCTGGAGACTAAAAAACTGATGTTGGAGCAGGTGGATGCCTATCCTGATATTATTATCGGTTGCATCGGCGGCGGCTCGAACTTCGCCGGTATGTATCTACCCTTCGTCAAGGACAAGATTGACGGCACCAAGCCCGACCTACGCATCATCAACGTCGAACCGACCAGCTGCCCCACGGTAACCAAGGGTCTTTATGCCTGGGACTACGGCGATGTCGCCGGGCTGGCTCCGATAGCCCTGATGCACACCCTGGGGCATACCTTTGTCCCCCCGCCGGTTCACGCCGGAGGCCTGCGTTATCACGGGATGGCACCCATCATCTGCCACCTCCACAAGCTGGGCTTTGTCGAGGCGAGGGCGGTGCCGCAGCTGCCCACCTTCGAGGCCGGGGTAACCTTCGCCCGCACCGAGGGCATTATCAGCGCCCCGGAGACAAACCACGCCATCAGGGTGACCATTGACGAAGCCCTCAAGTGTAAGGAGACCGGTGAGGCGAAAACCATCCTGCTGGCACACAGCGGCCACGGGCACTTCGATATGGCCGCCTACGACGCCTACCTCTCCGGCAAGCTGGAGGACTACGATTACCCTGAGGAAAAGGTGAAAGAAGCCCTGGCCCACCTACCCCAGGTACCGCAGAAATAAACACCGGCCTAACCGAAGTCGATTGAAGGAGTGGGGGCCCGGCCGTCCCCACTCCTTAGTCTTTAAGCCACCACAGGAGCCAACCGATTTGTTGTCGCCGCGTTACTGGTGATAAAATAGACTACGGTCATGAAAAGGATAGGTCTCAAACCCCTGTTACTGTGCTTGGTTCTCGTCCTGTCGCTGGTGGCGACTAGCGGCTGCATTATTCTCCCCGAAGAGTGGTTCATACCGCCGACCGACGTGGAGGAGCCGATACCTACCACCCCAACGACGCCCGTCCCGAGCCCTATCGACCCCGAACAGGCATCACCGGAGCCCTGTAACGATGGCGAGCCCCTCCCCGACTTTGTCGCCGTGGTGGAGAAGGTCAAGCCCTCCGTGGTGGCCATCCAGACCGACGTGGGCAGCGGCTCCGGGTGGGTGATACGCGAGGACGGCATTATCGTAAGTAATAATCACGTGGTCAGCGGGGCGGAGACCATCGTCATAACCATGGACGACGGCCGAACGTTCACCGCCCAGGAGGTGCGCACCGACCCGCTCACCGACCTGGCGGTGGTCACCATTGACGCTGACGGTCTGCCCGCCGCCGAGATAGGCAACTGCGAGCTGCTCAAGGTAGGGCAGCCGGTAGCCGCCATCGGTAACGCCCTGGGGCTGGGCATCCGGATGACCGGGGGCTGGATAAGCCGCCTCGGGGTCTCGATAACGGTATCCGCCGGGCAGACACTGGACGACCTCATCGAGACCGACGCCGCCATCAATCCGGGTAACAGCGGCGGGCCGCTGGTCAACATGTCCGGTGAGGTAATCGGCATCACCAGCGTCAAGGTCTCCCAGGTCGGCGTCGAGGGTCTGGGCTACGCCATAAGCATGACCACGGCTAAAGACGTTATCGACCAGCTAATCCTCAAGGGCTATGTAATCCGACCCTACCTGGGGGTAGGGCTCTCCGACGTGAACCCGGTGATATCCTTCCTAAACGACCTGGCCGTGGACGAGGGCGTCCTGGTCACCAAGGTGGCCGAGGACAGCCCCGCCGCCGAAGCCGGGCTTGAGGAAGGAGACGTCATCGTCCAGTTCGGTGGTGAGGAGATAGCTAACTCCGGCGAGCTATTGAGGGCGATACACAACCGGGAGATAGGCGACACGGTGGAAATCGTCTACTTCCGGGGCGAAGAGGAAAACACCACCGAGGCCACCCTCATCGAAAGCCCGCCGCCCTCCGACTAGTCCAGCCTCTGCACGCCAAGCAGTATCTCGTGGCCACCCAATTTGTAGCTCTCCGAGAAGTCGCCTTCCCCAGGAGCCTGGCAGCTAAGCTCACGGGACAGGGTCTCCTGCTTGATGTAGTCCGCGAAGTCCTCCATGACCCCTTTTAGGTAGTCATCGCCCTGGTAACAGGTGGCGATATGGTCGGCGATATCGAAGCCCGCGGCGCGGCGCATGGTCTGTAAGCGGTGCACTATCTCCCGGGCCAGCCCCTCAGCCTGAAGCTCCGGGGATATATCGGTGGCTACGGCCACGGTGTAGCCCCCCTCGGCACTGGCCGCGTAGCCCTCTTCGGGCAGGCTGCCGCACACCTCACAGCCGAGGCTCTTGATATTGAGCTCCTCCAGCACCTGGGGCTTGACCCGCTCCAGCATCGCCCGTTCGTGGTCGTGACAAAGGTTAACGATGGCCTTAGCCAGGGGCTGGCGCACCTTGATACCGGCCTGGCTGCGGGCGGCCCGGCCCAGACTGGAGAGCTTCATGGCCAGTTGGGTGTCGTCAGACAGCTGCTTATCAATCTTAGTCTCATCAGCCGCGGGGAAATCGGCTAAATGCACGCTGTCCGGCTCTTCGGGGGAGACAGCGACCACCAGGTTCTGGTAGAGCTCCTCGGCCAGGAAGGGCGCCAGCGGCGCCAGCAGCTTAGCCAGGGTAACCAGACACTGATAAAGGGTGTTGTACGCCGAGAGCTTATCGGCGTCGTTCTCACTCTTCCAGAAGCGCCGCCGGCTGCGGCGCACATACCAGTTGGAGAGCTCGTCCACGAAGCCCTCCATCCTCCGCCCCGCCTCCGTGGGGCTATAGGTATCAAGGGCCCTATCCACGTCAAGTATCAGCTGGTTGAGCTCGGAGATAATCCACCGGTCCAGCTCCGAAGGCTCCGACGGGGCGGTGCCCGCACCGGGGGTGAAACGGTCGATATTGGCGTAGGTGACAAAGAAGGAGTAGACGTTCCACAGGGTGAGCAGGAAGCGCCGGGTTATTTCGGCGACCAGCTTCTCCGAGAAACGGCGCACGTTACCCGGCGGCGACGAGGTAAGGCAGTACCAGCGCAGGGCATCGGCGCCGTGCTTATCAATCACCGCCATCGGCCTGACCACATTCCCCCGGGTCTTGCTCATCTTCTCCCCTTTTTCGTCAAGGATGTGTCCCAGGCAGATAACGTTCTTAAAGCAGGGGCAACTGAAGAGCAGGGTGGAGATGGCGTGCAGGCTGTAGAACCAGCCGCGGGTCTGGTCGACGGCCTCGCAGATATAATCGGCCTTGTGTAGCGTTTTATCGAACAGCTCTTCATGCTCGAAGGGGTAGTGAAGCTGGGCGACGGGCATGGCCCCCGAGTCAAACCAGCAGTCAATGACCTCGGAGACCCGCTTCATGGCCTCCCCGCACTCAGGGCAGGCGAAGGTTATCTCGTCAACGAAGGGGCGGTGCAGGTCGAGCGGCTCGGGGAAGTTATCGGCGCCGGCTCTATCCTTAAGCTCGGCGACACTGCCCACGCAGTCACTGTGACCGCAGGCAGGGCACTGCCAGACAGGCAGCGGCGTGCCCCAGTAGCGCTCCCGGGAGAAGGCCCAGTCAACGTTATTCTGCAGCCAGTCGCCGAAGCGGCCGTACTTGATATAATCCGGGTACCAGTTTATCTCCTCATTACCGCTGATGAGCCTCTCCTTCACCGCCGTGGTCCTGATGTACCAGGTCTGCTTGGCGTAGTAGAGGAGGGGCGCCTCGCAGCGCCAGCAGAAGGGATAGGTGTGGCGAATCCTGCCGCTGCGGAAGAGAAGGCCCCTTTCTTTCAGGTCGTCCAGAATAAGCTGGTCGGCGTCCTTAACGAACTTGCCCGAGAAGGGGTAGCTCCCAGTAATTATCCCCTGCAAGTCCACCGGCTGGACAAAATCCAGGCAATAATCGGGGTGCATGCCAAGTTCAAAATCAACCTCGCCGAAGGCAGGGGCGATGTGGACGATGCCGGTTCCTTCCTCCATAGACACAAAATCGGCAGCGACTACTTTATAGCTTAAGTCCTTTCTCGGCCCCTGTGTTTTTAACCGCGGCACTCCTACTAGGCCTGCTTGATTAACGAACTCCAAACGCTTCCGCTCCACGTTAAACTCGTGAGGATTGTAGAGCGGCTCATAATTTACCCCAGTTATAGTGGCTAAATCGTTCCCCTTTAACCTGGCTATTACCTCGCAGTCCTCAAGCCCCACCGGCCCCCGCAGGGCATCGGCCATAATGAGGTATTCATCATCCACTTCAATGACTGCGTAATCGGCATCGGGGGCCACCGCCAGGGCGGTGTTACCCGGCAGTGTCCAAGGGGTGGTCGTCCAGGCCAAGAAGTAGGTTGGCTTACTCCGCGCAAACTCGTAAAGCTCCTTTTGTCTATTAGGCTTATCAAAACCATAGTCTGATATGGGCGATGGCACCACTTTAAACTTCACATAAACCGAGGGGTCTTCGGCGTCGTCCCGGTAGCCGAGGGCGACCTCGTGGGAGCTCAGCGAGGTGCCGCAGCGGGGGCAGTGGGGGGTGACCTTATAACCCTGATAGATAAGCCCCTTATCCCACATCTGCTTTATCGCCCACCAGCAGCTCTCGATGTAGCTGTTATTCATGGTGACGTAGGCATTATCCAGGTCGACCCAGAAGGCGATACGCTCCGTCATCGTCCGCCACTCCTTGAGGTAACCGAGAACGCTCTCCCGGCACAGGGCGTTAAAGCGGTCGATACCGTACTCCTCAATCTGCGCCTTACCGGTAAAGCCCAGCTTCCCCTCCACCTCCAGCTCTACCGGCAGCCCGTGCGTGTCCCAGCCGGCGATGCGCGGGACATATCTCCCCTTCATAGTCTGATAGCGGAGGATGGCATCCTTAAAGACCCGGGCCAGCACGTGGTGTATCCCCGGGCTGCCGTTGGCCGTGGGCGGGCCTTCGTAGAACACGAAGCGGCTGCCCCCCCGGCGGGCCTCGACGCTCCGTCTAAAGGTATCATTCTCCCGCCACCGGCTCAGTACCGCCTCTTCAAGCCGGGGGAAGCTGACCCTGCTGGCTACAGCACGGAACATGCTAGAATCCTTTCTCTCTATCTTATAAATAATCCCGCCCTCGGGGGCGGGACCAACTGCCACCGGTAACCACGCCTCGGCAAGTCAAAAATTACCACACTCCAGAGAATAAATCAATCCTGGCTGGTTACCTCTTGAGCCGAATGACTACGCGGCGGGCCTCACCCTCACCGATACTCTCGGTGGTGACTTCGGGGTGGTCAGCCAGAGCCAGGTGAATAATGCGCCGTTCGTAGGCCAGCATCGGCTCCAGGGTAAAGGGAGACCTCCTGGAGCGTACCTGCTCCGCCAGACGTTCCGCCAGGGCCCTCAGCTTCTCACAGCGGCGTGACCGGTAGCCCTCAACGTCAACCGCGATGGGCACCCAGGTCTTTGTCTGATGGCCGACGATGAGCCTCACCATGAACTGCAGACAGGACAGGGTCTGTCCCCGGCGCCCGATTAAGATACCGAGGTCGTCCCCCTTGATGTCGAAGGCAATCAGGGCTGCCGCTTCCGCCTCGTCGGCGGCCGGTTGAACCTGGGGCTCCACCGAGGCCTCAATGTCCATGCGGACAAGCAACGCCTCGAGGACGCCCCTGGCTACCTCGCTCAGGCTATCATTATCACCGGCGTCGGACTCCAGTAGCTCCACCTTCACCCTGGCCGGCTCGCTGCCCAACCCCAGGACACCACGTTTGCCTTCATCAAGAACGGTGACCCTTACCTCTTCCCGAGTCACGCCTAATTGATTTAAGGCTTGATTGATGGCCTCCTCCACGGAGCTGGCGCTTGACTCCATACTCTCCCTCATCTACTCCCTCCTTCGGAGTAGAACTCGAATCGACAATGTCGCTTCCGGCGGCTGCAGTGGTCGTGCTTTCCGCCTGGATAATGCGGCTTCTCAACTCCCGGCCACTGGCGCCGCCTCTGGCCAGACCACCCCAGCCCCCGATAACGAAGTACTGCATGACTATACTGATAATATTCGACGTTATCCAGTAGACAGCCAGGCCGCTGGGCAGGCTCATGGCGATAAAGCCAAACATAATCGGCATCATCCAGAGCATCATCTGGCCCTGAGCCCTCTGCTGCGGGTCGGTGACGCTAGGGGTTATCATCTTCTGCGACAGCCACATGGTAACGCCGACCAGGACGGCGACACCTATGTCGGGATAAACCAGGTTAAACCAGAGGAAGTGGCTCTCCAGTGGCAGAACGGAATAGACCACCGGCCACGACCAGAGCAGCCGCGACAGGCCCAATAGCTCCTCCGGGGTTACCGCCAGAACCCGAATGATTGACTGGTAGAGGGCTATCCAGATGGGCAGCTGAATGAGCATGGGTACCGCGCAGCCGGCCGGGCTTACCCCGGACTCCTTATACAGCCTCATCTGCTCCTCAGCCAGCTTCTGCTTATCCTTGGCGTACTTCTTCTGGAGCTCAGCCAGCTTAGGCTGAAGCCCCTGCATGGCCCGGCTGGAACGGAGCTGCTTGGCGGTAAGGGGGTACATACAGGCCCGAATGATAATGGTCAGAATGATAATGGTCAGCCCGAAGCTGCCCATGAGCTGGCTCGACAGCGCCACCAGGGTATTTATCATCAGCGCTACCGGGCCGGCGGTCCACCACTCCACGATTTAGTCCCCCTCGCTTATTACTAAAGACCGGCTCCACAGGGTTTCCCGTTCGGCGACATCCACCGCGTAGAGCGCGTCCTCACTTGCCGTCTGAGCCTTGATATAGACCACCCCGCCAGCGGCACTGAGCGGGGCATATATCATTCGGCTGCTGCTCTTGGCAACGTCTTCAGTCGCTTCCTGGACATTGATTAGGGGCGTCCCCTTCTGGTAGCTAGCGGTATCCAGCGCGTAGACACTACCCTCTTCAGTAGCCAGGACAATCTTATCGCCGACCACCACCGGGGCCGAACTGATGGGATTCCCCAGGTCGACGGCACCGGTAATCTCAGCGCCGCTTGAGGCGTCCAGAATATAGACCTTGCCGTCAAGGTTGGGGGCATAGACGACACCGTCGTAGATTACCGCCTTGGCCCAGAACCACTTGCCGCCCATGACCTCCGAGCGCCACCTGAGGCTGCCAGTGGCAGCATCCACGGCGTAAAAGTAGCGGTCGAAGCAACCGATATAGGCCGTGCCCTGGTAGACCAGCGCCGGCGACACAATAGCCCCGCCGGCCTCAAACTCCCAGCGCTTACTCCCGTCGCCGGTATTCAGGACATAGAGCTTCTTATCAAAGGCGCTGACATAGAGGGTATCCCCGGCCACAGTCGGGGTCGACCAGACCTTGCTCCCCACCTCAAACGACCACAACTTGTCACCGGTGGCCGCGTCCAGTGCGTAGACAGTGCCATCGGAGCAGCCGAAATAGACCCGACCCTGAGATACCGCTACGCCGGCGGCTATGGAGGCGAGGTTACCCTCGCGGGGATATACCCATCTCAGAACTCCTGATTCGGCAACGAAGGCATAGACCTTACCGTTATAGCCGGCGAGATAGACCAGCTCCCCCTCCACGGCGGGAGAGCCGTAAATAGCCACTCCAGATTCCGAGGTCCCCAGCGTGCCCGCTTCTTCATCCAGCCAGAGGGGGCTGCCGTCGCTGGCACTGAACCCCATCAGCCGGCCAGCCAGCGAGCTCACGTACAGGCGGCCATCGGCGACCGTAGCCCCCGGCCAACCCTTGGCCGCGCTACCGCACCCGCAAAGAACCACCCCGGCGACAATAAGGAGAGCCAAAAGAAGCCATACCTTACCCCACCGTTTCCCGTTACGCCTAATCTGCAACTATTTACTCACTCCTGTAAAACGCCATTCGTTGGGCACCGGGTCGTAACCCCCGGCACAGAGAGGGTGGCAGCGGGCTATCCTCTTCATACCCAGCCATACCCCCTTAAAGACCCCGAACCTCTCAATAGCCTCGTAGGTGTATTGAGAACAGGTCGGGTAATAGCGGCAGCAGGGCGGCCGCGACCGCGATATGGTCTCCTGATAGAGTCTAATCAGCTTCAAAGCCAGTTTTTTCATATTACCTCGGGTCTAAAAGCCAGACCCCCCACCCCCACCGGCGACCCCTGTCGCCATGTGTTTCCCGGCCGCCGTCCCTACCAGACCAGCCCTACTGAGCAGGCCGGTAACGGACTTCTCGAGACTTGCGTAGCCGGTCTCGGCTGCCGGGCGGGCAATAAAAACGATGTCCCACCCCGGCGAAAGCATTGCGGCGCGCAGGATTTCGCGAAGCCGGCGCTTAACTCTGTTCCGGCTCACTGCCTTACCCACCCGCCGGCTGACCGAGAGGCCACAGCGCGACACGGCCAGCCCGTTGGGCAAAGCCTTCATGACCAAGAGCTTATTCGCCCACGACCTCCCCTCGCTACAGACTAAGGCATACTGCCTCGACTCTCTAAGCCACTGCTCACCCCGCATCCCCCACCTCCTAACCAATTTACCAAGAAAGCGCCCATTTATCAAGGGACGCTAACTGCCGCCGCCCCCAGATGCTAAACTAAGACCCTTCCTAATCAAGGAGCGGCAGGGGAGACAGTAACGGCAACATGGAGAGAATAATATAATAGCCCCGGATGAGGCAGCACCTGCCATAATCATACCACGGTCAATCTCTTACGTCCCTTGAGACGTCTGGCTCTCAGAACCGCCCGACCACCCCGCGTACTCATTCTCGCCCGGAAACCGTGTTCTCGCTTTCTCGGGATTTTCTTGGGCTGATAGGTTCTCTTGGGCACACTAACTCCTAGAATAAGCTAAGTCATTATACTGACACTGTCCGCCTACTGTCAATCTGAGCCAAAACCCGGAAGGACGCTAGGCCTAAACCGACGGGGGAGAAAAGGCCGCCGGCCGGATAAAAGGACACCCGCTATCAGGATTACCTCCGGGGCCTTACCACGGGGTTAAATCCCGGAAACCCGGCCAGCTACCTACGCGGAACCTGCCATCTTGTGGATGTGCTCGGGGACGTA
Source organism: uncultured Dehalococcoidales bacterium (assembly GCA_964644205.1). Taxonomy (GTDB): domain Bacteria; phylum Chloroflexota; class Dehalococcoidia; order Dehalococcoidales; family UBA5760; genus UBA5760. The sequence continues at coordinate 12,592 of CAZXVG010000015.1, forward strand.
GGGCAGCAGGGCGATGTATCTGGCCCTCTTTATGGCTTCCGCCAAAGCCCGCTGGTGCTTGGCACAGATGCCGGTCCTGCGGCGCGGCTGGATTTTGCCCCTATCCGAGACATAGTGCTGCAGCTTCGAGACGTCCTTGTAGTCTATCACCTTAGCCTTGCTCACACAGAAGGGACAGACCTTACGCCGGGGTGTATATCTACCCCCCCACCGCCTCCTCGGTCTGTAGCCGCCCCCGTTACCGGCACTGTTAGATCTTGACTGGGTCACTGGTTATAAACTCCTCGCTAGCATCTAGTCTCAACTGAATGGAATATCGTCCGGACTTATCTCTCCGGCCTCGGCATCCTCAGTTCCATCCTCAGGAAGCGGCGCAGCCGCCGCCTGCCTGTCCAGGAAGGTCACCTTATCGGCGACTATCTCGTTACGGAAACGCTTCTCCCCTTCCTGACTCTCCCAGGTACGCGAGCGCAGCCTGCCCTCGACGTAGACCAGCCGCCCCTTGGTCAGAAACTGATTACACTGTTCGGCGAGCCTGTTCCAAGCGACCACGGTAAACCACTCCGTCTCCTCCCGGCGCTCACCCTGACTGGTATTATATCTCCAGTTAGTGGCTACCCGGAATGAAGTCACCGGATTGCCGTTGGGAGTAAAACGCATCTCAGGTTCGCTGCCCACATTCCCGATCACTATCAGTTTGTTTACGCTTGCCATCGTCCCACAACTCCTTTGGCTCCCCAGCCCGGCTAACTCAACCGTCCGACTTCGTCAGCAGGTGTCTTACGACCTCCTCCGAAATCCGTAAACCCGCTTCGAGCTCCCGGCATTGCGTCGGTTCCATCTGCAGCTTAATCAGCACATAGGTCCCCTCCAGGAAGTGCCCTATGGGATAGGCCAGCTTCCGCTTGCCCTGCTGCTCGGTGGCGGAGACAAGGCCGCCCCTGTCACTAATCGCCTGGCTTACCTTTCCCACCGCGGCCTCCAAATCCTCCTCCGCTACCTCGGGGCTGATGATTAGCAGCAGTTCGTAGTCACGTAGCTGCCGACCATCGACTTCCTGGGCTTGACTCTTGTCACCTTCTACTACCATTTGTTCTCCAGAGATATAATGTGCTATATTATAGCACAAACCGGAAACCGGGGACAATGCAGGCTCGGTTTCCGGTTCCGGTGGTTTCTTGACACCGCCCGCTATGGCTGATAGACTTTAGCCGATTAGGACGGTAGTCACCACCCCAGCCCGGCCCCGTGGTGTAGCGGACTAACATGCCACCCTGTCACGGTGGAGAT
>CAZXVG010000016.1:0-13847 GCA_964644205.1 uncultured Dehalococcoidales bacterium
CGTATGAATACGAAATAAACGACCTGGCCAAGGAAGAATCGTGGCGCATGTTCCGCATCATCGGGGAGATGGTGGAGGGGTTTGATAAGCTCTCCGGCGTAGGGCCGGCGGTGAGTATCTACGGCTCGGCCAGAATCAGCCCCGGTGACTGCCTCTACCGACAGGCGGAGGAAATCGCCGGACGCCTGGGCAAGCTGGGTTTCAGCATCATCACCGGCGGCGGGCCGGGCGTCATGGAGGCCGCCAACAAGGGGGCGCTTCAGGCTGGGGCTATCTCGGTGGGGCTGAATATCGACCTGCCCGAGGAGCAGGTGCCCAATGCCTACACCAACCGCTCGATGACCTTCCGGCACTTCTTCGTGCGTAAGGTGATGCTGGTGAAGTATGCGGTGGCCTTCATCATCATGCCCGGCGGCCTGGGCACGCTTGACGAGATGACCGAGATTCTGACCCTGATGCAGACTCACAAGATAAGGCCGTTTCCCGTGGTCCTTTTTAACGGCGGCTACTGGGAGGGGTTCCTGAGCTGGCTGCGCGGCTCGGTTCTGGCCAAGGGGTGTGTTGCCGAGGAAGACTTCAACCTGCTCCGGGTCTGCGATGAGCCGGACGAGGTAATCGAGGCGGTGGAGATGTGGTACCAGAAGCAGGAGGTGGTGGGTAAGAAGGCCCTGGCCGGGTAGCGGGCTGGATTAAAAGCTAAGGAGTAATTATGGCAAAAGAGTCGCTTGAGGAGTTATGCATCAACACGATACGCTTTCTGGCGGTGGACATGGTGCAGGAGGCAAACTCGGGCCACCCCGGGGCGCCCATGGGGATGGCTGCCATGGCCTATGTCCTGTGGCACCGTTTTCTCAAACATAACCCCGGCGACCCGAAGTGGCCCGACCGGGACCGCTTTATCCTCTCGGCCGGCCATGCTTCGGCGCTGCTCTACGCCCTTTTGTACCTCACGGGCTATGACTTGACCCTGGAAGACCTGAGGCAGTTCCGCCAGTGGCAGAGTAAGACCCCTGGCCACCCGGAGTACGGCAGCGCCCCCGGGGTGGAGACGACCACCGGGCCGCTGGGACAGGGCTTTGCCAACGGAGTGGGCATGGCTATCGCCGAAAGGTGGCTGGCGGCGCACTACAACCGGCCCGGGCACGAGATAATCAACCACTATACCTACGCCGTCGTCTCCGATGGTGACCTGGAAGAGGGGGTCGCCTCGGAGGCGGCCTCGCTGGCGGGCACCCTGCGCCTGGGCAAGCTGATTTACCTCTATGACGATAACGGTATCTCCATCGAGGGCGCTACCGAGCTTACCTTTACCGAGGATGTCGCCCGGCGTTTTCAGGCTTACGGCTGGCAGGTGCTCGGCCCGGTTGACGGCCTGGATACGGAAGCTATGGCCCGGGCGATAGAGGAGGCCCGGCAGGAAGACGGGCGCCCCAGCCTCATTATCTGCCGGACCACCATCGGCTACGGCTGCCCCAATAAGGCGGGGACCGCCGTGGCACACGGGGAGCCCCTGGGTGGGGATGAGGTCTGCCTGGCCAGAGAGCAGCTTGCCTGGCCCTACCACGAGCCGTTCACGGTGCCGGAGGCGGTGCTGTCACACCTGCGTCAAGCTCAGGAGCGGGGGGAAATATGGCAGCAGGAGTGGCAGGCCAGGCTTAAGGACTACCGCCGGAGCTTCCCGGAGGCGGCGCGTGAGCTGGAAGGATTTCTTAACGGCGGGCTGCCCGAGGGGTGGAGCCAGGACTTAGACGGCCTCTTCAAACCGGCCGGTAAGCCGATGGCCACCCGCGAGGCTTCGGGCCGGGTGCTCAATGCCGTGGCGGGCAAGATTGCTAACCTGGTGGGCGGCTCGGCAGACCTGGCACCCTCCACCAAGACCTTGCTCAAGGACTACCCCGACTACGGCCCCGCGGATTACGGCGGCCGCAACCTGCGCTTCGGTGTTCGGGAGCATGCTATGGGGGCGGTTGCCAACGGCATGTCGCTCCACGGCGGTCTGATTCCCTATACCGGGACCTTCCTCGTTTTCTACGACTACATGCGCCCGCCGGTGCGGCTGGCGGCGCTCATGAGGATTCGGGTTATCTATGTCTTCAGCCATGATTCCGTGGGCCTGGGCGAAGACGGCCCCACCCACCAGCCCGTCGAGCAGCTTATGGGGCTGCGCACCGTGCCCGGTCTGGTGACGATTCGGCCCGCCGATGCCACCGAGACCGCGGCGGCGTGGAAGATAGCCCTGGAGCGCCGGCAGGGGCCGACGGCCCTGGTGCTCAGCCGGCAGAAGCTCCCGGTGCTGGACAGGACGGTGCTGGCCCCGGCGAGTGGGGTGGAGTGCGGCGGCTACGTACTGTGGCAGTCGGATGAAGACCCCGAGGTGATTATTATCGCTACCGGTTCCGAGGTCCATATCGCCCTTGAGGCGGCGGTGCTGCTTGGGGATGAGGGCGTCGGGGTGCGTCTTGTCTCCATGCCCTCCTGGGAGCTTTTCGAGGCCCAGCCCCCGGCTTACCGTAATCAGGTCTTACCCCCCGACCGGCGCCGGCGCGTCTCCATCGAGGCGGGGGTTACCCTGGGCTGGGAGAGGTACGTCGGCTCCGAGGGGATTTCCCTTGGCCTGTCCCGGTTCGGGGCCTCGGCGCCGGGGAAGACGGTCTATGAGAAGCTCGGTCTCACGGTGCGGCATGTGGTCGATGCGGCGCTGGAGCTTATCTACAGATGAGGAAGGCCTTTCCCACTTAGCGGGCTTTACAAGGGAAACGTATCCGTTCAGTACCACCACGATGGTGGCGAGCCGCCATCGTCGTACCACCAATCCTCGTATATCGTTTCATTTCTCCAGAATGTCCAGGATGCGTACATCTCGCCACCAGACACAACTATACCTACCCCGACGTGCTCCAGGTGCGGGCAGAGTAGCCAGGTACGGTGTTTATCACTGCTCAGCCAGCTTTCTACAATGTCCCCGGAATCAATATAATAGGCTGAGCCTGTGCTCCCTCCCCAGCAGTTCTCGGCGTAGGGTTGGCTTACTGATGAATGAAATAGCTTACCCTGTTCAGCCATTTCCAGACTGTGCTCTTCGGCTATCTCACCCAGTTCGTCGTCCCAGATTAGCCTTGGTGTCCCTCTACCCATCCTTTCCTCGTTGACCAGCGCCAGTACCTCGCCTTCCATCGTTTCTATCTGGTTAGTCGTCCCCTCCTGTTGAGTAGATGGTTGATTTAACTGGGTGGTATCGTTAATAAAGTCCTTGGCGCTGCTGGCGCTGACGGCGAAACCCATCCCTTGGATGTCTTCGCCGGCCCACCTGCCGACGAGCACGCCGACTACCTCGGCCTCGAAGTTGAGCAGCGGCCCGCCGCTGCATCCCGGGTTTACTGCGGCATCCGTTTGAATCAAATCGACCCCGTCGAAGTTACGGAATGCGGAGACTATCCCTTTGGAAACCGTGGTCTCGCCCTCAAGCCCCATGGCATAGCCGATAGCCAGAATCTCCTCCCCGCTTTTCAGTTGCTCGGAGCTCCCCAGCTTTACGTAGGGGAAGATTACTCCGCTGGCAGCTATCCTGACGAGTCCCAGGTCCTTCTTCTCGTCCTGCGAGACTATGCTGGCCTGGTATCTTCGGCCGTCGTACAGGGTGGCCGTAACCGACTCCGCCCCTTCAATCAGGTGATTACAGGTGAGGATGTAGCCGGTGCGGTTGATAATCATCCCCGTACCGACATAGTCCCCGGCCTCCAGTCTCACGATGGCAGGCCGGACAGTCTCCACGATTTCGGTAACGTTGCCCTGTGAGGTGCTGGTCTTGACGAATTCGGTGAAGCGGTCGCCCTGGGTCTTGAGGTATGCCAGGGTGCTGTCCTTGTAGCTGGCCAGCGGCTGCAGACCGGAGAAGGCGAGGATGACCACCGTGATTATGAGCAGCGCACTGGTCAGCTTGAAGCTGGGCCGCGCCTGCCGGAAATCGGGGCTGCGCAGCGTATGGATGAACCAGCTTATAAAGCCGATTTCCAGGAACAGCATCACTAGGTTCGAGGTTGTATTCAGGCCCTGGGCAGAAAGCAGGTAGATTCTTCGTATGATATCGGCGATGCCGGCCACCACCAGCAGGCTGAGGAATACCTTGCCCACGCTGCGCAGCCTCCTTTGTGTCCGGTAGCTTAAGTGGAATCGCTGCGACAGGTCGCCGGTGGCTTCCCTTAAGGCCAGAATCCCGATGGTGAGACCGGTGGCCAGCCAGAGAAGGCCGAACACGTTGGGTAGGTTCCAAATGTTGAGGATGATTGCCAGGCCGACGATAATAAAGACCGTCCTCAGGCCGTTAACCACCAGTGCCGTGGGCGGCTGCGGCGCCTTCACCCGGGCCAGATAGTGCCTTAGCCTGGGGAAGTACAGCGCCTCGATGGTGCTGCTGAAGCTGACGGCCTCCCATATCCATGAGCCGACGAAGAGGCTTAGCGCCACCTGGTGGCTTATCCCGACGACCCCTGCGGGAAGCACCGATACCCTGATTGCCGCCAGAATCCCCAGGAGGACGAACCAGAAAAGGAAGGGCCGGTACAGCCGGGCGATGAAGAGCGACAGGCCGACCCGCTTCGTGCCGACCTTCCACTGGTTGTACTTGTCAAAGACCAGCCTTCGCAGCCAGCGTCCCACGATGAAAAGGGCGATAAAGGCTACTACGGGCAGGGCAATCAACTGCCAGTTTTCATTTAGCCACTGAACCCAATCAGGCACTTTAACCTACCTACCCCGGAAGCCGGTGGCCCGATGGAGTAATCTCAAGAGAACACCAGAGCAATTGTATCACAAAAGGCGCTGAAAGCCATCATAACGGGCCCTGAAGAGAGTAAGCGGCGCCCGCCCTTTTGCGGTGATGACCGGGATTCCCTTCGGGGGCTGTTGATTAGCGGCGGGCTCCTGTATTAAGATGTTGACAGAAAGCTTTGAGTAAAGAGCTGATAGCCCCTGTATCGGGGGATGGTGAGCGCTCTCAAATATTAAAGGAAAGGGGGGTATATTTGTGCACGCTACAATCCAGAAGCCGATTGAGGAGATTACGGGGTATTTCCGGCCGGGAGAGAAGGTCTTTATCGTGGGGTGTGATAACTGCGCCGCCAAGTGCCGCTCCGGGGGGATACCCGAGACTGAGGAGATGACGGAACGCCTCAGAAAGCGGGGGGTGAATGTAATCGGGTGGTGTGTGCCTCAGCCCAAGGGAATCTCGCTCTGCAAGCTCTCGAACACGAAGAAGGTTCTCCAGGAAGAGTACGGTGAGCAGACCAGGGAGGCGGACTCCTTTCTGGTGCTTTCCTGCGGCCAGGGCTTTCATACCGTGATGGATGCCACCGATGGCGGCTGTGTTCACCCCGGGTGCGATACCATCTTCGGCGGCGAAACCGTGTCCGACGATTTCATCACTGAATACTGCTCCCTGTGCGGCGAGTGCATTGTGGAGTACGCCGGCGGACTGTGCCCGGTGACCCTCTGCGCCAAGAGCCTGCTCAACGGGCCCTGCGGTGGGGCTAAGGACGGCAAGTGCGAGGTGGACCGGAACCGCGATTGCGGGTGGCAGCTAATCTATGACCGGCTCAAGGCTCTGGGACGCCTTGAGCAGATGAAGGACTATATGCCGCCCAAGAATTATTCCCGGTGGAGCCGGCCCCGTTCCCTGACCCTTGCCCAAGGAGCCACCACCTTCAGCTCATTGGCCGGCGAGCATACCGTGGTTACCCATGACTAAGCTAGAGAGATTATGACAATTGGGGGTTGTAAATGAGCAAACTGAAGCAGGCCCTTGAGGGCGGGGGATTCGTGGTTACCGGGGAGATGGGGCCGCCCAAGGGGGTAGATGTATCTCACTGCCTGGAGGACGCCGAGAAGCTGCGCCGCCAGGTGGTGGCCATAAACGTTACCGACCTTCAGAGTGCGGTGATGCGGGTCGGCTCGATGGCCATGTGCGCCAAGCTGATTGAGCGGGGGCTGGAGCCGGTTTACCAGCTTACCTGCCGCGACCGCAACCGGCTGGCACTTCAGTCGGACCTGCTCAGCGCCTGGGTGCTCGGCATCGAGAACGTGCTCTGTCTTAGCGGTGACCATCCCAGCCTGGGTGACCACCCCGAGGCAAAGCCGGTCTACGACCTCGACTCGGTGCAGTTACTCAAGGCCGCCGCTACCCTGAACCAGGAGTACGACATGACCGGGCACGAACTGGAAGGCAGGCCGGACTTCTTCCTGGGGGCGGTGGTCACCCCGGCCCTTGAGCCCATGGAGCCCCAGATAATCAAGATGGAAAAGAAGGTGGCGGCGGGGGCCAGGTTCTTCCAGACCCAGGCTATCTACGAGCCGGAGAAGTTCGAGCGCTTCATAGACCGGGTGCAGAGATTTAAGGTGCCGGTTATGGCCGGCATCGTGGTCTTGAAGAGCGCCGCCATGGCCAGGTTCATGAACGAAAACGTGGCCGGCATCAGTGTTCCCGATAGCCTTATCGAGGAGATGGCGGCGACCAGTAAGGAAGACCGCAAGAAGAAGAGCGTCGAGATTTCAGCCCGCCTTATCCGGAAGATAAGGCCGCTGTGTCGGGGGGTGCACATCATGCCCCTGGGCTGGGACGAGCTTGTGCCCGAGATTATCAGGGAGGCCGGGCTTAACTAGCCTCCGCTTGTTATCGTGCCGCGGATACTGGTGATTCTATGGCTCAAGAGGGTTATCGAGGTGACTAGCGCATGTTAGGAAAGGACTTCTTTACCCCGCAGTCGGTGGCCGTAGTCGGGGCGTCAAACAACCCGGATAAGATAGGGTACGCCCTGGTGAAGAACATACTGGAAAGCGGCTACCGGGGCGAGGTGTACCCGGTGAACCCCGGCGAGAGCGAGGTGCTGTCGCTAGTGTGCTATCCCGGGGTTACCGATTTACCCCGGAGGGTAGACATGGCCCTTATCGCCGTTAGCTGGCAGGCGGTGTTCCCCGTCTTGGATGATTGTGCCGCCAGGGGAATCAAGAGGCTGGTCATGATTAGCGCCGGCTTCAAGGAGGCCGGGGAGCATGGCTCCAGGCTGGAGAAGGAACTACTGAAGGCCTTGAGGAAGCACGGGATGAGGCTCCTGGGGCCGAACTGCCTCGGCTTCATTAACACCTCGTTACCGATTAACGCTACCTTTGCCTCCGGGGTATTCCCCAGCGGCGACATGTCGCTAGTCGCCCAGTCGGGGGCGATGCGTCAGTCCTACTGGGACTGGTCTCGGGAGAGCGGCCTCGGTCTCAACAGGTTTATCAGCCTGGGGAACGAGGCGGACATCACCGAAAGCGACGTCCTGGAGATGCTCAAAGACGATGACCAGACCAGGGTTATCATTGCCTACCTGGAAGGTATCGCTGACGGCGAGCGCTTCCGGAGGGTGGCTGGTTCGCTTACCCCGGTTAAGCCGCTCATCGTGTTAAAGGCGGGCATCACCTCGTCCGGTTCCAAGATGGCCCGGTCGCACACCGGGTCTATGGCCGGGGCCGATGAGGTCTACGACGCCGTCTTCAAGCAGACTGGCATCATCAGGGCCCGGTCGCCGGAGCAGCTCTTCGACTTCGCCTTTGGGCTCTCCTGCCAGCCCCTGCTATCGGGGGAGAGGTTGGCCGTGGTCACCAATGCTGGCGGCCCCGGCGTCACGGCCTCGGATGCTATCGAGAGGGCTGGTCTCAGACTGGCCCGCCTGGCCCGGGATACCGTCTCCAGTCTGAGGGGTGAGCTCCCCTCGTTTGCCAGCCTGAATAACCCGATAGACCTGACGGGAACCACCACCCCTGATAACTATGAGAGGGTCTTACGAATAGTCCTCTCCGACCGTAGCGTGGACGGCGTCCTGACCATATTGTGTCCCCAGGGGCCACTTGATGTCGCTGAGATTGCGGGCGCAGTGGTCAGGGCTTCCCGGGGGTGTGGTAAGCCGGTGTTCACCAATTTCATGGGGGCGGGGGACCATCGCCCGGAGCTAGCGGCTCTCAGGGAGAACGGCATCCCCAACTACCCCTCGCCGGAGAGGGCGGTGGACGGTTTTCGGGCCATGCACCAGTACCGGCTCTGGTTAAAGAGAAGACGGGAGGTAGCAGTAACCCCGGACTATGACCGTCATCCGGCGCAGGCGGTGTTACAGGGGGTGGAGGGGTGGGGGGTTAAGACAGCGGGCGGCTTGGAGGCGTTGCGGGTACTGGAGACCTACGGCTTCCGGTCGCCCCGGGCCGGGGTGGCTAAGAGTATCGGGGAGGCGGAAAGGCTGGCCGGTGAGATAGGCTACCCGCTGGTGATGAAGGTTGTTTCTCCGGATATCATCCATAAGACCGAGTTCGGGGGCGTCAGGCTGGGGGTGAGCACCCCTGAGGCGGTGGCTAGCGCCTACGCAGAGATTACGGAGAGCGTAAGACGGCTTAAGCCGGAGGCAAAGATAACCGGAGTCATGGTGCAGGCCATGACCGAGGGTCGGGAGGTTATCCTGGGACTTAAAAGGGACCCCCAGTTCGGGGCTGCCATTATGTTCGGGCTGGGTGGGATATATACCGAGGTGCTGAAAGACGTGAGCTTCAGGGTGGCGCCGATAACACCTCAGGATGCCAGGGATATGATTTCCGAGATTCGGGGCCTTCCGCTGCTTACCGGCGCCAGGGGTGGTAAGAAGGCCGATATCGAGGCCATCGCCAGGTGCCTGGTGGGGCTTTCTCAGCTGGCGCTGGATTTCCCCCAGATTGTGGAACTCGATATTAACCCGCTTATGGTAGACGAGCCGGGTAAAGGGGCGGTAGCGGTAGACTGCCGCCTTGCCCTTGAGTAACTATCTAAAGGTGCGTTACATTATCTAGCAGGGATCACATCTTGGTTGAGATTTATTCGGTTGACCAGATAAAGGGCTCTTTGAACTACTTGAGCAAACTCTGAGCGGATTATTTATTTACGGAGGACGTTAATTACTCCTGGTAAATAAAATTATCGCTCTACAGCAATTAGAAGTCTCACCCTTAATGCCTTACATGAGATGTTATCATTTTGCAACCTTTTCGGCAGTAATTTGATTACTTTTTAATGGAGGCAGTGATAATATTCCGGTGTTAAGCTAGCTAAGCGAGGTTACTCTATATCTCATCGGAGGTGCTGAAATGAAGAAACGAATAATCCTGGCCTCGGCATTGACCATTCTCTTACTGCCAAGTCTGGTGGCTACCAGCTGTGCTCCGGGGACGGTTACTACCACCCCGCCCGCAGAACCGCCGGCGACCGTTGTTCCGGCGCTTGCTGATTCGGCCCCGGAACAGCCATTGCTGCCCAGTATTGCGGATGCGGTTGCCGCCGTCAAGCCATCTGTGGTGGCTATCGATGTTGAGGTGGTGACCACCGACGCCTTCGGCCAGCCCTCCACGAGCCGGGGGGCGGGGTCGGGGTGGATTCTCAGCGAGGACGGCTATATTGTAACCAATAACCACGTTGTTCAGGATGCGGAGACGGTGATGGTGACCCTGGATGACGGCCGGGTTTTCCCCGGCGAAGCGGTTCATACCGACCCCCTTACCGACCTGGCGGTAATCAAGATTAATGCCGGGAACCTGCCGGCGCTTGCGGTGGGGAGCTCATCGGCGCTACGGATCGGTGACTGGGTGGTGGCCATCGGTAACTCGCTCGGTATGGGAATCAGTGCTACCCAGGGGATTGTCAGCGCCCTGGATGTCTCGCTGTCTTCATCCTCGGGACAGACCCTGCTCGGTCTCATCCAGACCGATGCCGCGATTAACCCCGGTAACAGCGGCGGGCCGCTGGTGAATATGGCGGGTGAGGTGGTGGGTATCAACAGTATCAAGATTTCGCAGGTCGGAATCGAGGGCATGGGTTATTCCATAAGCATCGACGAAGCCGGCCCGCTTATTGAGCAGCTAATCGAGACCGGTTACGTGGACCGCCCCTGGCTGGGTATCAGCATCTACCCGGTGGACGCACAGGTCGCACAGAGTTATGATTTGGGGGTCGACCACGGCATCCTGATAACCGAGGTCGTCGCCGGCAGCCCGGCCGAGGCCGCCGGTCTGGAGGTGGGTGATGTGATTACCGCCATCGGCGGCCAGGAAGTGAGTGATGCCCGAAACCTGCTTGCGGCAATCACCTCGCAGGGGATAGGACAGCCGGTGGAGATAACCTATTTCCGCGGTAAAACCGAAGAGACCACCACCGCGACGCTGGCCGAAAGCCCGCCGCCGGAGTTCCAGTAAGTAACTCGCGCCTGCCAGGAAGGGTCGTTTCAGGAGATATATGATAAGAGGTATGTGAAATGTACCAGAAGATTTTGATACCCTTAGACGGCTCCTACTTTTCGGAACATGCCCTGGAACATCTTGATGCAATTTCTATGGATAATGGCCCGAGCGTAATCCTGCTGAGAGTGGTAGAACCGACGACCGCCCTGATTGCCGGTGGCTCCGATGCTCTTGAAATGGCAACGGAAGCCGAAAAGCAAACTGAGGCTGATGCTCACGAGTACCTGGCCAAGATAGCTACTGGCTTGAAGAAAAAGGGGATGAGTATCGAGACGGTGGTAACCGACGGGCGTCCGGCCGATGAAATCCTGAACTACGCGACCGATAATAAAGTGGACCTGATTATTATGAGCACTCACGGGCGGTCGGGGGTATCTCGGTGGTTTTTTGGTAGTGTGGCGGAGAAGGTGATTCGCCACGCCACAGTTCCGGTGCTGATTTCCCCACCCCGCGGCACCAGGGCCGGCCGATAGAGGTTTGGCAGCCTAGCGGAATTAATATGTAGAGATGTTAAAAAGAGGAAGACAGCCCGGTAATAAAGACGGTAAAGAGCTGGGAAGTACGGCTTCCGGGAGGAATATCAGGCGGACACCACCATAGCGTTTAGGGGAGCCCGCCCGGTGCAAGCCGTTTTGACTAGCTTTGCCTGTGTCTATTTCCTTGGCCTGTGTAAGTGTTTTCAGCAACACATCTAGCTTTGTGGAGCGGGTGAAGGGATTCGAACCCTCGACGTCTTGCTTGGGAAGCAAGCACTCTACCGCTGAGTTACACCCGCTCGAACCGTATCTATTTTAACCCCAAAAATCATAGCTGTAAAGTGAAGAGATACCTGGCGCCTTAGTAGCCGGGGGTATACGTATATGGACAGTATGTATTGCCTGGAAACACGTATAAAACTTGATAGTAGGTGCTACATATGCTACTCTACTTTCGCAGAGCGTAAGCGCGAAATTCTTCACCCAGGCCCCGACTTCATCGAGCCCGGATGGAGGGTGCTTGCCTGGTTCGGGTAGTCTTACCGAAATAAAACCGTGAAGGGGGAGTTACTAGTATGGACTGGGGAATGGCTAACCGCATGGCACAGTTAATTCAGGCAGACGGGCACGCCCTCTTTTTACCGGTTGACCACGGCTATTTTCAGGGCCCCACCAGAAAAATCGAAGAGCCGCGTAAGACCATCGAACCCCTGATGCCCTATGCCGACGCTATCTTCATTACCAGGGGTGTCCTGCGCAGTGCGGTGGATCCGGGTAGTACCAAGCCCATCATCCTCCGGGTGTCCGGGGGCACCACCGTCGCCGGGAAGGATCTGGCCGGTGAGGGAATCACCACCTCTATGGAGGAGGCTCTCCGCCTTAACGCAGCGGCGGTGGGCCTTTCTATCTTTGTCGGCAGCGACCATGAAAGGGAGTCCCTGTTAAATCTGTCGGCGCTGGTTAACGAGGGCGAGCGCTACGGTATTCCGGTGATGGCGGTGACTGCGGTGGGGAGAGAGCTTGCCAAGCGGGACGCCCGCTATCTGGCCCTGGCCTGCCGTGTGGCCGCCGAACTGGGGGCACGGGTGGTAAAGACCTACTGGTGTGAGGGCTTTGACAAGGTGGTTCAGGGCTGCCCGGTGCCGGTGGTTATGGCCGGCGGCCCTCAGGTTGACACCGAGCTTGAGGTTTTTCGTTTTGTCTATGACGGCATAGAGAAGGGGGGCATCGGGGTAAACCTGGGTCGGAACATCTGGCAGAACGATTTCCCGGTGGCCATGATTAAGGGGATAAGGGCTATTATTCACCACCGGGCCACCCCGGAGCAGGCTCAGGAACTGTATGACAGTGCCAAGAACGAGGCGAAGAGCCCGTGACAAAGACCACCATGCGCGTCGCCCGGTGGTATAACAACCGCGATATACGTGTCGAGGAGACGCCGATTCCCCGGATTGGGCCCGGTGAGCTTCTGGTGCGGGTGGCCGCCTGCGGTATCTGCGGCAGCGATGTCATGGAATGGTACCGTCTCGACCGGGCGCCCCTGGTGCTGGGTCACGAGATTGGCGGACAGGTGGTGGCGGTGGGCGAGGGGGTGGAGAGATACCATGAGGGCGACCGCATTACTGCGGCGCACCACGTCCCGTGTAACACCTGCCACTACTGCCTGAGCGGCCATCATACCGTCTGCGATACGCTACGCCGCACCAACTTCGACCCCGGCGGTATGGCGGAGTTTATTCGCTTGTCCCAAATTCATGTCGACCGCGGGGTCTTCCTTCTGCCCGATGAGGTATCCTACGAGGCGGCGACCCTGGTGGAGCCGCTGGCCTGTGTCCTCCGGGCGCAGCGGCGGGTAAATCTACCTCCGGGAAGCAGTGTCCTCGTTATCGGCAGCGGCATCGCCGGGCTCCTTCACGTGCAGCTGGCGCTGGCTCTGGGGGCCGGCCGGGTGATAGCCACGGACATAAGCGAGCCCCGCCTGGAGGCTGCCCGGCGCTTCGGGGCGGGGGCCAGCCTGCGGGCTGATGAAGACCTGCCGGCCCGTGTCCGCGAGCTTAACGAGGGCCGCTTGGCCGACCTGGTAATCGTGTCTACCGGGGCTAAGTCGGCACTGCTTCAGGCGCTGGGGGTGGTGGAGCGCGGGGGCACCGTCCTCTTCTTTGCCCCCACGGAGCCCGGCATCGCCATCCCGGTTTCGGTAAATGAGCTCTTCTTTCGTAACGATGTCACCATCACCACCTCCTATGCCGGTAGCCCGGCTGATTATCAGGCGGCGCTTAGTCTAATCAGGGCGGCTAAGATGCCGCTGCGTCAGATGATTACCCACCGCCTCGGCCTGGCCGAGGCTGGTCTGGGCTTCCAGCTAGTTACCCAGGCCCAGAGCTCCATCAAGGTCGTTATCGAGCCTTCAAGGTAGTCCAGCCTGGGAGAAGGCGCCGGAAACGCCCTGGTGATAGCTTAAGGTCGGCGGTATGCAGTTTTGTTGACATTTATTTTCCGATTGTGCTAATTTTGGGGCGGATTTGGCCGGCAACACAAGGGCGCTAGTTCCATCGAACTAAGGAAAGGGGGAGTCTTAATGAAAATTGAAAAGGAAAAGCTACTCTGGATGTACCGGACGATGGTCCGGATTAGGGTCTTTGAAGAGAGGATAGGGGTCGAGTTTGCCGCCGGTAAAATCCCGGGCTTCGTCCACCTGAGCTCGGGACAGGAGGCTAATGCGGTGGGTGTCTGCGCCAATCTGAGAATCAACGATTACATCACCAGCAACCACCGCGGTCACGGACACCTGATTGCCAAGGGGCTGGCCCTGGACATAATGACGGCTGAGGTTTTCGGCAAGAAGACCGGTGTCAACAAGGGGAAGGCTGGTTCTCAGCACCTCACCGATATGGCCGTCGGCTGTCTCGGGGCGGAAGGGATTCAGGGGACGCCGGTGCCGGTGGCCGTCGGGGCCGCCCTATCCGCTAAGCTGAGGGGCACCGACCAGGTTGCGGTGGCCTTTATCGGGGACGGCACCCTGAATACGGGCAGGTTCCACGAGGGCTTGAACCTGGCCGCCGCCTGGAAGCTTCCCTTTATCTGCTA
>CAZXVG010000017.1:0-13145 GCA_964644205.1 uncultured Dehalococcoidales bacterium
GCCCTGGGTAAAATGGAGCACCTGGAGACTGTGGAGACCCTGGTCTGCGGCGGGGGCGGCGAGGTTCTACCTGTGCCCGATGAGGACCTGACCCTGCGGGAGTTCCTGGAAAGGACCGAGAAACGCCTCGGCGAGCTCGAGGCGAGCCTAACGGAGATTTACGAGAGCCTCCGCAGCCGCTCCAAAGAAGAATTGCACCGCATCGCCCTCTTGAGGGGGGTGCTCGTCGCCGAGAGCCAAAGACTAGCGGTCCTGGCCCAGGCCTGTGAAGCCAAGTATGTCACCCTGATTGAGGGCTGGGTCCCGGACGATAGCCTTGAGTCGCTGGTAAGCGAGCTTAAGACCAGCCTGGACTACGTCTTTATCGACACCAGGAAGCCGGAGCCGTCGGAAGAACCGCCCACCAAGCTGAAGAACCCGAAGGCGCTGAGGCCCTTCCAGGTGGTGGTCAACCTGTTCGCCACCCCGAGATACCGGGAGTGGGACCCCACCCCGATAGTGGCCTACTCCTTCGCTGCCTTCTTCGGCCTGATGATTGCCGATGTCGGCTATGCGATTGGCCTGATGCTGTTCGCCCGTTTCCTGATGGGCCGGCTGCTCGGCGGCTCTGATTCCGAGGGCTTTAAGATGTTCCAGAGGTTAATCTATATCTCCAGCGGGGTGGCGCTGGTTCTGGGGCTCTTAAGCGGGAACTATTTCGGCGACATCTACGTCTTCTTCGGCTTCGAGAACCTGGGTCTGGTCGCCGGCGTGCAGCATATGCTGCAGTCCCCGCTCACCTTCATCATACTGGCCATCTTTATCGGCTGGGTGCATGTTAACATCGCCCATATTGCCGCCCTGATTAAGTCGGTAAGGGAGAAAAACCAGGGGGCGGTCATCAATAAGGTCGGCCTCCTGGTCATTCAGTTCGGGGCCTTCTGGC
Organism: uncultured Dehalococcoidales bacterium; assembly: GCA_964644205.1. Classification (GTDB taxonomy): domain Bacteria; phylum Chloroflexota; class Dehalococcoidia; order Dehalococcoidales; family UBA5760; genus UBA5760. Next base: position 926 of record CAZXVG010000017.1, read on the forward strand.
TTTTGCGGGCCCTGATGAGCATCGACATCCCGTCGGTGCTGGACCATATCATGCCCTTCCCCATCCTGCCGCCCATGTTTTATACCGCCGCCATGTACGCCACCTTTGCCGGGGTCGCCCTGATTGTCTTCGGGGCTTATAAGGAGCGCGGCGGCATCGGGGCCCTGCTCGGGGTCTTTGATATTACCGGTATCCTGGGCGACGTCATGTCTTACTCCCGGCTGGCCGGGGTGGGCCTGGCTACCTTCTATCTGGGCCAGGCGTTCAATATCCTGGCGCGCGTTATATCCGGCATGATACCGCTTTCCGGGGTGGCCGCGGTGGTGGTGGGGGGTATCCTGGCCGTGGTCATCCTCGTCCTGGGGCACACCATCAATCTGCTGCTTGGTTTTCTTACCGGTTTTGTCCACTCCCTGAGGCTTTGCTTTGTCGAGTTCCTGATTAAGTTCTATCAGGGGGGAGGGATACACTATAGCCCCTTCCGGTTGAGGAAGCGGGCATCAATGCTGGTAGGCGAGAAATCATGACAGAAAGGAGATGCCATAAATGTTGATTGATCCAAGTTCGTTAGCGGTTCTGGGCGGTGCCATCGCCCTGGGCGGAGGCTTACTGGGCTCGTCGATAGGCATCGCTACCGCAGCCTCGGCGGGGGCGGCCACCCTGTCCGAGGACCGGGGGCAGTTTCGGAACGTCATCGTGCTGGCGTCGCTGCCGATGACCCAGAGCTTCTATGGGCTCATCGTGATGATTATCATCCTGAACACGGTGGTGCCCAAGCTTCCGGCGACGGGGGGGGCCGGTTTTGCCGTGCTCGGCATCGGGCTGATGACGGCGGCGGCGGAGTGCTTTTCGGCCATCCATCAGGGTAACGTGTGTGCTTCCGGGATATCGCTCTTGCCCAAGACCAAGGGGCAGATATTTACCAACGCCGTGATGCTGGCCGTGTTCGTCGAGCTAATCGGCGTCCTGGGCCTGGTGTTCTCGATAATGGCGCTGAATCTGTACGGGCTTATGTAGAGGTGTTGTATGGCAGGAATGGAGAAAATAGGCGAAGCTATCCTGGATAAGGTAAGGGCCGAGGCCGAGGGCATAATAAGAGAAGCGGAGCGGAAGGCGGTGGAGGAAGTAGAGAGCGCTAAAAGGCAGCAGGCCGTCCGACTGGAGGAAGAGAAGTCCAGGCTGCTTCAGGAGGCCAGGGCGGAGGCTACCCGCATCGAGGCTCAGGCCCTGGTCAAGGCGCGCCAGGAGCTCTCGCAGGCTAAATCCGAGGTGATTAGAGAGATAGTAAGCCGGGTAAGAAACGAGCTTTCTAAGGCTGCCACTAGCCAGAGCTCGCTGGCTACCCTGATTAAGGAGGCGGCGGCTACCCTGGGGCTGAGTAAGGAGCGGCTTTATGTCTCGCCCCGAGACCTGGGCGCCGCCAAGAAGCTGGTCGCCCAGGATAAAGAGCTGGCCGGACGGGTGGTGGAGATAAAGGAGCATAAGTTAAGCGGCGGGGTTATCGTCGAGGACATTGATGGTAAGGTCAGGATTGATAATACCTACGAGACCAGGCTGGAGATGTTACTGCCCAGGTTACTGCCTGAAGTAGCTAAGGAGCTCTTTCAGGCTTAAAGGAGCTTGCTTTGCCCAGTGCCAAGGATGCCTTTATGTCGGCTTACCTCAAAGGGGCCGAGGCCAGGACGTTGAGCGGAGAGCACGTGGACAGGCTGTCGAGGATATCCACTGTCCAGGACGTTATCTCCAGCGTGCGTGAGGTAATGGATATCATTAAGGACACCGATGCCGGAAGCTACCTTGCCCAGGCAATGGTGAGGAGCTTTGACGACTCGGACAGGTACCTCTGGCTTTACTTCAGCGGCTGTCTCGAGCGCCTGCAGAGCTTGAAGCTGGTGCCGGACGGTATGCGTCGGGTGCTTGAGGCCTACATGGTGAAGTATGATGTCGCCAACATCAAAGCCAGGCTGCAGGGGATGGCTACGGGCCGCCAGGCGAGCCTGATACCGGTGGGGGTGATGCATAGCCAGGAGCGCCTGGACGAAATGGCTACCGCCGAGGGGGTGGGGGATGTTATCCGCATACTGGCAGAGTGCCGGCTGGGCGACTACGCCGATGTTCTCCGCGACTACTCGGCGGATGATGCCAAGTCCCGCTTCCTCACCGAGGCCAGGCTGGACGGGAGATACTACCATAACCTGCTCAAGGTATCCCGGCGCATACCTGACGGCGCGCTGCTGGCCCGGGTCTTCAGCGTAATCATCGATATGACCAATCTGTCGCTGGTGGCTAGGGCCCTGATTGAGGGTCTGGGTTCGGAGGCCGGCGAGTCCATTATCGACGGCGGCTATCTCATTCCCGAGTCCCTGGCACGTGAGCTACTCGGGCGTAAGCTCGCCGAGCTACCCGAGGCGCTGGGGGTAATGCAGTACCGGGAGATAGCCGATGAGCTGGTTACGGAATACGGCAAAACCAAGAGGGTTAACGTGGTCGAGGAGGTTATCGACCGGCACCGCTACCGCCTGCTTAAGGAGGTGCTGTCGCCCCGGGTGCTCACCCCGCTGGTGATAGCCTGGTATTTGACTATTAAGGAGCTTGAGGTGAGAAACCTGAGGCTGGTTCTGAAGGCGGTCTTCGATGCCGTGCCCGTGGAAGAAATCAGGGAGTATCTTATCACGGTATGATGAATATAAGGCAACTGGAGATAGCGGTCCTCGGGGATGAAGACTTGGTCAGTAGTTTGAGGCTGGCCGGTGTCCGCCGCTATCATGTGGTTACCGAGGGTGACAAGGAAGAGGTGCGCCAGGTGCTTAGCGAGCTTTTGGACGAGCCCGCTATCGGCATCATAGTGATGTTGGAAGACTACTCAAGCTATGTTGCCGACCTGATAAGTCAGGCCCAGGAGAGGAAGACCTCGCCCCCGGTGGTGATTGAGGTGCCCTCGAAGTACGGCACGCGTTATAAGGACGTCGCCCAGTATTATAAAGCCTATATCCGCAAGTTTATCGGTTTTGATATAGAAATCTAAGCGTGTTTTGGAGGTGGTAAGCCATGGGTAAGATATGGCGCATTTCCGGCCCTCTGGTTATCGGCGAGGAGATGAAGGGGGCTCAGGTTTATGAGATTGTCGAGATAGGCGCTCAGGGGCTGGTCGGCGAGGTAATCGGGCTGGAGGAGGATAAGGCCATCATCCAGGTGCACGAGGACACCCTGGAGCTTAAGGTCGGCGAGGCGATTCGGGGCACGGGCACCATACTGACCGCCGAGCTGGGCCCGGGGATTGTCGGCTCCATTTACGACGGGCTGCAGAAGTCCCTCACGGTCCTCATGGAGCAGGGCTCGTTTATCGAGCGGGGGGCCAAGGTTTTCCCCCTGCCCCGCGATAAGAAGTGGCCATTCACGCCCACGGTCAAGGTCGGGGACAGGGTGGACCAAGGGGATATTATCGGTACGGTCCCCGAGACCCACCTCCTGGAGCACCGCATCATGGTGCCGGTGGGCATGAGGGGTACTATCAAGAAGATAACCGAGGGTGATTACACCATCGAGGAGCCGGTGGCCCAGATAGAGGTGGACGGTAAGGTAAAGGAAATCGTCATGCTGCAGCGGTGGCCGGTAAGAAAGCCCCGTCCCTACAAGCAGCGCTTTGCCCCCTCGAAGCTGCTGGTTACCGGGATGCGTATCCTCGACTATATGTTCCCCCTGGCGCTGGGGGGTAAGGCGGCCATCCCCGGCGGCTTCGGCACCGGCAAGACGGTGGCCTTACAGCAGCTTGCCCGCTGGGCTCAGACCCAGCTTAATATCTACGTTGGTTGCGGGGAGCGGGGTAACGAGATGGCCGACGTGCTCTACAGCTTCCGGCAGCTCAAGGAGCCGACCACGGGCCGTCTCTTACAGGAGAAGGAGGTCTTTATCGCCAACACCTCCAATATGCCGGTGGTGGCGCGTGAGGCCAGCGTCTTCGTGGGCATCACCCTGGCGGAGTACTTCCGTGATATGGGCTACGATGTCCTGCTGGTGGCCGACTCGACCTCGAGGTGGGCGGAGGCCATGCGGGAAATCGGCGGTCGGCTGGAGGAGATACCCGGCGAGGAGGGCTTCCCGGCCTACCTCGGCTCGCGGCTGTCTTCGTTCTACGAGCGGGCGGGACGGGTTGAGTGCCTCGGCGGCCCGAAGAGAGAGGGCTCGGTGACCGTGGCCGGGGCCGTCAGTCCCCCCGGAGCCGACTTCAGCGAGCCGGTGACCCAGAACACCCTGCGCATCGTGGACGCCTTCTACGCCCTGGACACGTCGCTGGCCAACAAGAGGCACTTCCCGGCCATAAACTGGCTCACCAGCTACAGCCTCTACGTCGATGACGTCCGGGGCTGGTGGTCGGAGGTCAGCCCGGAGTGGGAAGTAACCCGGGCCACGGCGCTCCGGCTGCTGCAGCAGGAGGCGGAGCTGGAGGAGATTGTCCGTCTGGTGGGGCCGGAGGCCCTGCCCGAGGGAGATAAGCTGGTGCTTTTGGTGACCCGGATGATACGCGAGGACTTCCTGATGCAGAGTGCCTACCACGAGGTCGATACCTACTGCGTTCCCCTCAAAGCACAGCTCATGCTGAAGACGATAATCAGGTTCTACGGGCTGGCCCAGAAGATGCTGGATTCCGGGGTGGCGGTGGCTGAAATCCGCTCCTCTCCCATGGTGCCGCGCGTAGCCCGTATGAAGGATGTGCCCAACGACGATATTGAGCCCAGGATAAAGGAGCTGTGGGCCGACATGGAGGCCAGCCTGGTAGCCCACAAAGGAGGCGCGTTATGACTTCATCCTCTTCACTCTATGTTAAGGAAACACAGGCCATCAACCGCACCAAGGGTGCCCTGCTGATTACCGAGAGCATACCGGACATCAAGTTCGGTGAGATTGTCGATGTCATCCTGTCTAACGGCGAGGTGAAGCGCGGTCAGGCGATAGACATCAGCCGTGAGGTTACCGTGGTCCAGGTGTTCGGCGGGGTGAGCGAGGTTGACCTGGTGAGGAGCCGGGTGCGCTGCCGCGGTGAGACGCTCAAGCTGGCGGTGTCGGCGGACATCTTAGGCCGCATCTTTAACGGCCTGGGCGAGCCGATAGACGGCGGGCCGGTGGTAATCCCGGAGGACTACCTCGATGTTAACGGTTCACCCATCAACCCGGCCAGCCGTATGCCCCCGGCCGAGTTTATCGAGACCGGTATCTCGGCCATCGACGGGCTGAACGCCCTGGTCAGGGGGCAGAAGCTGCCCATCTTCAGCGGCTCCGGGCTGCCGCACAACCGGATTGCCGCCCAGATAATCAGGCAGGCGGCGGTCAAGGGGACGCAGGAAGAGTTCGCCATGGTGTTCGCCGCCATCGGGGTGAGCTACGACGATGCCGACTTCTTCATGAAGAGCCTGGAGGAGACCGGGGCCCGGGGCAGAACGGTGGCCTTCATCAACACCGCCTCCGACCCGGTTATCGAGCGCATCTCTACCCCGAAGCTGGCCCTGACCGCCGGCGAGTATCTCGCCTGGAATCAGGGGATGCACGTCCTGGTCATCCTGACCGATATGACCAATTACTGCGAGGCGCTCCGGGAGCTCTCGGCGATGCGGGAGGAGATACCCTCGCGCCGCGGCTACCCGGGCTATATGTATACCGACCTGGCGACCACCTACGAGCGGGCGGGCCGCATTCTGGGTAAGGACGGCTCGGTGACCGTCATGCCCATCCTGACCATGCCCGACGACGATATTACCCACCCCATCCCCGACCTGACCGGCTACATAACGGAGGGCCAGATTGTCCTTTCCCGGGAGCTGGAGAGGAAGGGGATATACCCGCCCATAGACGTCTTCCTGTCCCTGTCGCGTATGATGAAGGAAGGCATCGGGCCGGGTAAGACCAGGGAAGACCACAATAACGTCTTCATGCAGCTCTACGCCTCCTACGCCGAGGGGTGCAGCCTCAGGGAGATTTCGACCATCATCGGCGCCGAAGCGCTGGGCGACCGGGATAAAATCTATCTGGCCAACGCCGACCGCTTCGAGCGGGAGTTCATCTCTCAGGGGGAGTTTGAGAAGAGGTCGGTGGAGGAGACCCTGGACATAGGGTGGAAGCTGTTTGCCGCCCTGCCCAAGGAAGACCTGAAGCTGATTCGGGAAGAGCTGATTGAGAAGTATCTTCCCCAGCAGCCGTCTCAGGCTTAGCGGGGGATAGCCCCCAGTATACTGATTTTAGGAATAGGGAATGCCGCAGCAGGTTGTCAAGGTAACCAGACCGACCAAGATTGAGCTTATCAGGCTGAGACGCCGTCTGGCTCTGGCTACCAGGATACAGAAGATAGTCAAGGACCGGGTGTCGATACTGATTCTGGAGTTTTTGCAGATAGCCCGGCAGACGGTGGATGCCAAGCGGAGGCTGCTCGACGAGTTCGCCGAGGGCTACCGGACGCTGTCCATCACCGCCGGCTACCACGGCTATATCGCCCTGGAGAAGGAGCTAGCGGCCAGCGAGCGGGACTTAGGCATCGCCGCCGGCCTGCGTAATGTCGGCGGGGTGCGCATTCCGGCCTTTGAGCTCAAGGAGGCCGAGCCGGGGGTAGTGAGCTACAGCCTGGCCGATACCTCTTCCTGGCTGGACCGGACGGCTGAGCTGTCGCAGACGTGCCTGGAGACCATCGTCGAGCTCGCCGAGCTTCAGAGAAGCCTGGAGCTTCTGGGCCGGGAGATTAACCGCACCAAGAGAATCCTAAACGCCCTGGAGTACCTTATAATCCCGGCGCTCACGGCCACCATAAAGTACCTCTATATGAAGTTTGAGGAGCGCGACCGGGAAGAGAGGGCGCGCCTGAAACGGGTCAAGGTGCTCCTGGAACGGAAGTAGTAAGATGTCCGGCGAGTTACCGTATGAGAGGCTGCTTCAAGAAAGCCTGAAGCACGAGCTCAAGGTGGTCAATGCTCACCTGCCCGTCGAGCAGAAACCGCTCTCCGATTTGCTGCGTGAGGAATACCCCCACGTGGTCTGTAAGGACGGCACCACCCACCTTTTCCGTCGTAAGGAGCTCGAGTATCTGGCCGGGCTGCTGGATGCCGAGGAACAGGGGGCGCTCCGGCTGCCCCTGCTCATCGAGGTGGGGGCCGGGTCGGGTGAGATGGCGGTGCTCTGCCCCGGGGAGGCGGCGGCCAAGGTTATTGCCTGCGTTCTCGATATGACGGTCGAGCCGAAACAGGGTCGGGTGACCATCTATCGTCCGCAGCTGGCCGTGATACGAAGGCAGCTCAGAACGACCACGCAGTACATCTTCCCGCCCCGGGTCTAGTAAGCGAATCTGTAGAGGCGTGGTCCGGGGTTGCTTAATCGTCGGAAAAATGGTAGTATGGGGGTTGTCCTTACGGCGCGGGTGATAGAGCCCGGCCTTGTCTTAGCCGAACCTGGTTTCTCCGGGAGTGAGTGTCGGCTGCGGTGTTGCGGCGGGGCTAGGAGTTAAGGGCAAACCCTCCGGGTGCAGGTGCCTTCGGGGGTATTTCTATTTAAAAATATGAGCCGGAGTGCTAATATTAGAGTGGCCCCTGTAGCTCAGGTGGATAGAGCACCAGCCTCCGGAGCTGGGTGCGAGCGTTCAAGTCGCTCCAGGGGCGTTTTTATTATTACCATCTAGGAGGCTCTGTGGTAGCTAATAAGGGTCTTACCGAAATCAGGTGGCACGGCCGCGGCGGGCAGGGCTCGGTTACCTCGGCGGAGCTCCTGGCGGAGGCGGCCATAAACGAGGGCAAGTATGCTCAGGCGTTCCCCGCCTTCGGCGCCGAACGAAGGGGCGCCCCGGTGCTGGCCTTTGTCCGCATCGACAGCCATCATCATATCAGGGTGAGAGCCGAGGTCACCGAGCCCGATATCGTCATGGTGCTTGACCCCGGCTTACTGCGCGTGGTCAATGTTACCTCCGGTCTCAAGGAAGATGGGGTGCTGGTGGTCAATACCCCCAAGGGGCCGGATGGAGTCAAGATTGCGGCTGGTGCTAGGTGGTCGCTGGCTACGGTTGATGCCACCAGGATTGCCCGCGAGCTACTCGGGATCCCCATTGTCAATACCGCCATGATTGGGGCGCTGCTTAAGGCTAACCAGGTGGTCAAGCCGGAGTCGCTGATTGAGCCGCTTAAGGAGCGTTTCGGCCGCCTGGCGGAGAGGAATATCAGCGCCATGCAGAAGGCATATGAGGAAACTATGGTAAGGGAGGGGGCCAAGTGACCAAAGTCGGCGACGAGCTAACCTGGAAAGACCTTGAGATTGGCTCGATAATAACCGAGCCCGGTAATGCCGACCAGAACCAGACCGGCGACTGGCGCACCCAGAGGCCGACCTATGACCACGCCCGCTGTATCAAGTGCGGGCTGTGCTCCATTTTCTGCCCCGAAGGTTGTATTGGGCCGACCCCGGAAGGCTTCTTCGAGGCCAATCTGTTCTACTGTAAGGGGTGCGGTATCTGTGCTCGTGAGTGCTGGACGAAGGCGATTACCATGGTGGAAGAAGAGGAGGAGTGATGGCCAAGAGGATAGGTATCGAGGTTTCCCGGTCGGTTGCCATAGCCGCCAAGCTGGCTAACGTGGATGTGGTCAGCGCCTATCCCATTACCCCGCAGACTCACATCGTGGAGGATATCGCCGAGCTGGTGGCCAACGGTGAGCTGGAGGCGTCCTTCATCCCCGTGGAGTCGGAGCACTCGGCGATGAGTGCCTGCCTGGGGGCCTCCGCCGTCGGGGCGCGCACCTTTACCGCTACCGCCAGCCAGGGGCTGGAGCTGATGCATGAAGTCCTCTATGTGGCTTCGGGGATGCGCCTGCCCATCGTGATGGCGGTGGCTAACCGGGCGCTCTCGGCACCGATAAGCATCTGGGGTGACCATTCCGATGTCATGTCGGCGCGCGACACCGGCTGGATTCAGATATTCGCCGCCAACGGTCAGGAGACCTTTGATAATGTGCTCTGTGCCTTCCGTATCGCCGAAGACCGCCGGGTTTTGCTGCCGGTGATGGTTCACCTGGACGGCTTTCACCTGACCCACGTCATCGAGCCGATATATATCCCGGAGGCGGACGAGGTGGCCAGGTTCCTGCCCCCGCTTAAGTACCCGCTGCCCCTGGACCCGGCGCGGCCGGTGAGCATGGGGGCCTTCGGCCCGCCCTACATCTATTCCGAGGCAAAGAAGGCGCAGCAGGTAAACATGCTCGCCTCCAAGGAGGTAGTCCTTCAGGGCTGGCGGGAGTTTGCCGGCGTCTTCGGGCGCTCGTACGAGCCGCTGGAGTGCTACCGGTGCCAAGGGGCCAAGGTGCTCCTCCTGGCCATGGGCAGCTTCAGCGAGACGGCCATGAGCGCCGTTGACGTCGTCCGGGAGGAAGGCCGTGAGGTCGGGCTTATAAAGCTCCGCCTGTGGCGGCCCTTCCCCTTTGACGAAATCCGCCGCGCCGTAGAGGGTGCCGAGGTGCTCATCGTCCTGGATAGAGCCCTTTCCTTCGGCGGGCCCGGCGGCCCGGTCTGCTCCGAAATCAGGTCCTGCCTCTATGGCCGGGACAAGAGGCCCAAGGTGGTTGGTTTCGTGGGCGGCCTGGGGGGTAGGGATATCTCCCTCGGGGGCTTCGTGGAGATAATCAAGCGCGGTACGGAGATTGCCCGCAAAGGCAGCGACCAGGAATTCGAGATGTTCGGGGTGAGGGAGTAATGGAAAAGTATTCCGTCTTTGTGCCCAAGCTCATAACCAGGGAGGAGAACTTTGCTCCCGGTCACCGGGCCTGTGTCGGCTGTGGTGAGGCCCTGGCGGTGAGGCAGGCCTGTAAGGCGCTGGGGCGTAATGCCATAGTGGTCAGCGCCACCGGCTGCATGGAGGTGGTCTCCTCGCCCTTCCCCGAGACCTCCTGGCGCCTGCCCTGGATTCACACCTTGTTTGAGAATGCGGCCGCGGTGGCTTCCGGCATTGAGGCTGGCTTAGAGGCCCTGGTGAAGAAGGGTAAGCGCCCGGCTCAGGAGATAGGCGTGGTCGCCATGGCCGGCGACGGCGGTACCAGCGACATCGGGCTTCAGGCGCTGTCCGGGGCCCTGGAAAGAGGGCACGACTTCCTCTACATCTGCTTTGACAACGAAGCCTATATGAATACCGGGATACAGCGCTCCTCGTCGACCCCGTACGGCGCCTCGACGACCACGGCTCCGGCGGGTAAGGTCAGCATCGGGCAGGTTACCTGGAAGAAGAACATGCCGGCCATCGCCGCCGCCCACAATATCCCCTACGTAGCCACCGCCTGTCCCAGCTACCCCTTCGATTTGATGGCCAAGGTTAAGAAGGGGGTAAGTAAGCCGGGGCCGGCCTATATTCATATCCTCTCGGTCTGTCCCACCGGCTGGCGCTGCGCGCCCGATTTGACGGTCAGGATAGGCCGCCTGGCGGTGGAGACCGGCATCTTTCCTCTCTACGAGATTGAGGACGGTGAGTATAAGCTAACCATAGACCCGGGGGAGCTAAGGCCGGTTGCGGAGTATTTCAAGCTGCAGGGGAGGTTCCGGCACCTCTCCGAGGATACCATAAAGAAGATTCAGGACAGGGTGAGCAGAGAATACGCCGGACTCAAGGAGAAGGCAGCATGCAGCCAGAAACAAAAGAGCTAGCGGCGCAGGTAGACTCGATTCTTGACCGGTATCAGCACGACCCGGGGATGCTGGTGTCTATATTGCAGGATATCCAGGCGGAGTATAATTACCTGTCGCGAGAGGCCCTGGAGAGGGTCAGCAGTTGCCTTAGCGTCCCCCTGAGCCAGGTCTACAGCGTGGCTACCTTTTTTAAGGCCCTGAGCCTCAAGCCGCGGGGGCGCCACCTGATTAACGTCTGTCTGGGAACGGCCTGTCACGTCAGGGGGGCGGTCAAGGTCCTGGAGGCGATGGAGCGTGAGCTCTCTATTAAGTCCGGCGAGACCAGCGAAGACCTTAGCTTCACCCTGGAGACGGTCAACTGCGTCGGCGCCTGTGCCTTGGGGCCGGTGGTCATTATCGACGGGGAATATCACGGGCAGATGACCTCCGAGAAGGTTAAAGGCGTTCTCAAAGATTATAGTTAGTTTAAAGAAGGGGCTAGTATTGAAGAAGTTAGGCTCTCCCCAGGAGCTAGCGGCTCTCAGGGAATCGATATTAAGCCAGAGAGACCCGGAGCGGTTGTGTATCACCATCTGTAGCGGCACCGGCTGCCACGCCTACGGCTGCGAGAAGGTGACCGCCGCTTTCCAGCAGGAAATCGAACGTCAGGGGCTTTCCGACCGGGTTGACATCAGGACTACCGGCTGCCACGGCTTCTGTGAGCGGGGGCCGCTGGTGGTTATCCGGCCCAAGAACATCTTCTACCAGCGGGTTAAGGTGAAGGACGTCCCGGAGATAGTCTCCGAGACGGTTCTCAAGGGCGAAATTATTGACCGCCTGCTCTACAGCGACCCCAATACCGGCCAGAAGCTGGTCTCCGAGCACGAGGTGCCCTTCTACCAGAAGCAGAAGCGGTTTGTCTTCGGCGATAACGGCTATATCGACCCGACCTCGATTGACGACTATCTGGCGGTCGGTGGCTATGCGGCGCTGGCCAAGGCGCTCTCCAGTATGTCGCCCGAAGAGGTGATTAGCGAGGTCAAGAAGTCCGGTCTCCGGGGGCGGGGCGGCGGCGGCTTCCCGACCGGGGTCAAGTGGGAGTCCTGCCGTAAGGCGGAGGGCGATATCAAGTATGTCATCTGTAACGCCGACGAGGGCGACCCCGGTGCCTATATGGACCGGAGCCTGGTGGAGGGTAACCCGCACCGCGTCGTCGAGGGGATGATAATCGGGGCCTACGCTGTCGGCAGTCACCAGGGCTACGTCTACGTCCGCTACGAGTACCCCCTGGCGGTAAAGAATGTGGAGCTGGCCATCAAGCAGGCTGAGAAGTACGGGCTGCTCGGCAAGAATATCCTCGGCTCCGGCTTCGATTTCAGTATCAGGATAAACCGGGGGGGCGGGGCGTTTGTCTGCGGCGAGTCGTCGGCGCTGATGGCTTCCCTGGAGGGAAAGCCCGGTGAGCCGAGGGCAAAGTACGTCCACACCGTGGAGAAGGGCCTCTGGGACAGGCCCACCACACTGAACAATGTCGAGACCTGGGCTAACGTCCCCCTGATTATTAATAAGGGTGCCGACTGGTATACCGAGACGGGCACCGAGAGCAGCA